>JAILEJ010000462.1 GCA_024688095.1 Butyrivibrio sp. | reverse complement strand
GTCCAAGAAGATGTGCATTTTCAAATGAGTTTTTTAGTATTTCAGCAAAGTCCATGATAAGATGATCACCTTCAAGATGACCGAAATTATCATTTACAGGTTTTAGATTGTCCAAATCAAGAGAAATTATATAATAGTTTTTATTTTGTTTATTAAGTGAAACCAGTGTCTGTTCACATTTTGCCCTGTTTGCAAGTCCTGTAAGTTCATCAGTATATGCAAGACCTACAAGATGCTGCTTTATTCTGTTAGATCCAATATATTCTATGCAATGGAATAAATAACTTAAAAGAAGTGTAATAACAAATGCAAGAGCGCCAAGTGTTATAAAGCTTATATTACTTGATAAGTCTCCAGAACTTCCCAGCATTTTTTCAAAATTGAATTTGAAAATGTCAATTATAGCACATATAACAAGGAATATAAGGCCATATGCGAGAAAATAAGAAGAAACCAAAGATATATTCTCTGTATCATTTCGTTTTGAAACAATTATAAATTTTATCAAGGAATAAATAATATATATTCCTTCAATTAAAGATATAACATGCATATATATTACGTAATGGTTGAAGTGTCTGCTATTTGTAAAGTGAAGAACAGATACTAAAAAGACAAATATTGTATCTATAACCATCATTGTTCTTGTAACAACAGTATCAAACTGTTTTCCGGTAAAAAGGAGATATCCCATAGTAGAAAAAGGAACCATAAAAAGCGAAATGTATTCCAGAACAGTTCCAAAATAATAGTAATCCGTGAAAAAGAAAATGATATCGTTATAGCATAAAATATAACTTCCAAGACAATATGAAATAAGGGCGTTGAAAATAATGCCAGGATTTTTGTATCCGGTTGAAAATAGTGCCGGTGTAAGAATGATGAGGATAAAACTGAACATAATAAGGAATACTGAGATAAAAAATGGCATACGTTTAGTTTGAATGTACATATTTTCAATGTCAGTACGATCGCCGATATAGAATTCACCAAGTCCGGAGAATGCGTTGTCTTCTGTAGCAGTATATTCAATTGTTATAGTCATGTTTTCTTCTATTTTATCAATTGGAATATAGTGATAAGCCTTAGGTAGCATATCACCCTTTTCTCTAAAATCCTGTCCGTAGGTATAATATAATTCATCATTTATATACACCTTTATAGTGCTTAGTAAAGATCTGAAAGACAGGCACGGTGAGGGTGAGTTTACTTCAGGTAGGACACGTGAAATAGAAATGACGTCGTTGTCATTCATAATGCCAATAGAAGCTTCTGAGAGGGTAACATTTTCTTTTGTTTCACCATCACGACAAATAGTCCAGCCATCTTCGAGCTGAACCATAGAATATAAATTCGGGGTATTCATGCGAGAGCTTCCTATATAAATAAGAAGTATTGGTGAAAGAATAGCAATAATAGTGAATGATACCCTATTGATCAATTGTTTAATTTTATCACTTGTCAGATTAAGATTTTTAAAATCCATAAGCTATAAAGTCCATTAAGTAAACCGTAGCAGCTACGGAATTCTATTTATTTTTCAGATGATATGTATAATTATCTTCTGTATATTAGTATAAATCAAATTAACGTTATAAAGAATGAATATATCGGTAAAAAAGGTAAAAAATATATAAAAATTATATTTAAAATAAATAGTCATATTAAAATTGAGTACCAATAAAATAGACTGATATAGGGAAAAACTATAGCCAGCCATTAAGAATTCAAGATGGAAATATGCCTCATAATAATGTATTATCATAATGAAAAATTTATAGACAGAGGAATTTTTATGAAAGTTATTGATATTATAAATAATAAGAAAACTACATTATCCTTTGAAGTTTTTCCACCAAAAACTTCTGATAAAATGGAATCTGTGCTTGGAGCAACTGAAAAGATAGCAGCATTAAAGCCTGACTTTATGAGTGTAACTTATGGTGCAGGCGGCGGAACAAGTGAATATACAGTTAATATAGCCAAAGATCTTCAGGAAAAATATGGTATATCAATGCTTTCACATCTTACATGTGTTTCTTCAACTAAAGAGCATGTAAATAAGATGATTGAAGTATATAAAGAAAATGGTATAGAAAATATTATGGCACTTAGAGGTGATATACCTCAGGGCGGAGCTCCACATGATGAATACAAGCATGCCATAGAACTTGTTAGAGAGCTCAGGGAAAAAGGAGACTTCTGTATAGGGGGAGCGTGTTATCCGGAGGGACATCCTGAAGCAGAAAATCAGGTACAGGACATCAAGTATTTAAAAGAAAAGGTAGATGCCGGTGTAGATTTCCTTACTACACAAATGTTTTTTGATAACGATATTTTCTATAATTTTATGGA
>JAILEJ010000418.1 GCA_024688095.1 Butyrivibrio sp. | reverse complement strand
GTAAGTACCATCTGTGAAAAGCGAAGCATTCTCTCTTCTTCAACGTAATCACTAAAGAACCAATAATAGATTTGTCTGATTTCTTCATATTTGGGAAGCTTAGACATATCATCATTAGCAGCTTTAAATGCACCGTAAATTTCAAGGAACAATTCCATTCTTATAAGCATTTCATACTTTAATCCCTCAAAAGCACTTGGAATCAAAGATCTTACTTCATAATATACACTAGAAAGGAGCTTTCCAAATTCATCACCTAGTTTCGCTACTGCATATGCAGGATTGGCAAAACTATTATCATAATTTTCAGGAAGAATATCTTCATATAATCTATGATTTCTTTTTTGAAGATCTTCAAGAGAATCTGTCATTATCTGATCAGATGAAGCCCATTTTAAAGTCTCATCCATCATAATAATGAAATCAGCTACAAAATGAAAATATTCTTCAAAATTTTTATTTTCAAAATTTTCCTTCTTTATTTCAAGAAGTCTGTCCATAGCAAGCTCATATCTATCATCAATAAGCTCTCTCTGTTCAAAGTCCATCAGCTACTCCAAATAAATCTTTTCTAAATCAAATTATATTTTATATAGTAGCAAGATAAATAACGCATGCCACACATAAAATAGCTACAACATTCAAAAATATTCCCAAATTGGGAAAAAACTTATATATATCCTTTTCCAGTCTTGAAATTATCCCCAAAACAAGCCCCGCTACAGAATATATACCAGCTAAAATAACAGCCATTGCATAATTGGGCTTGGCAATCCCTCCATTATAAAAAGTAAGAACTGCCGCCAGAATAATTGCAAACACAGAAATTACACCCAAGATAGAGGACATTATTCCTCTAGCTGGGTGTTTATTATCTGTGAACATGTACCTTTCTCTACCAAATTTAGGTAATTTAGGCAATTTAGGAGGATTTAACCTCGGTCTGAAATTAAGTCTAAAATTTCCAAAAAACATCAGAATATCATTTTACTCTTACTACCTAAGAGTTTTGCTCCACTTACAATCAGTATCACACCTGCAGCAACACCTGCCACTATTGAAATAACTCCAAATGCAATATTTATTGCACCTGCATTACCTAAAAGCTTATATGTTTTTTCTTCCATAATAAATACCCCCTTCGTATTTACTTTTTGTATTCAAAACATAACTATATTAAAAATTATTGTTTTGCACCATATTCTGCATAATATTCATCTATGGCCTTTTTAATATCTTTATTAAGAATTACTTCTCCATCAACAGGTCTGTTATAAAGATAATTTACAACATCTGACATGGTAACTATTGCATGAGCTCCAAAACCATATCTTTCACGAATTTCATCAAGAGCACTCTGATCAGAATCCTGTCCCTTTTCCTGTCTGTTAAGAGAAACCATAAGTCCGATAATATCACAATCAGCCTGAGCCTGAATAATCGGAACTGTTTCCTCAATTGACTTTCCAGAAGTAGTAACATCTTCAATTATTAATACTCTGTCACCATCACGAAGCTTTGTTCCAAGAAGAATCCCTTTATCTCCGTGATCTTTAATCTCCTTACGATTTGAACAGTATCTTATTTCTCTTCCATATAAGTTGCTTATAGCAATAGATGTTGCCACAGCAAGAGGAATTCCCTTATATGCAGGTCCAAAAAGCACATCAAATTCAAGACCAAATGTATCATGTATAGCTCTGGCATAATATTCACCAAGTTTTTTGAGCTGAGCTCCTGTAACATAAGCTCCTGCATTCATAAAAAATGGAGATTTACGTCCACTCTTTAATGTGAACTCTCCAAATTTAAGTACATTACTGTCTACCATGAAATCAATAAATTCTTCTTTGTAATTTCCCATATTCTTTGCCTCATTAAATAATAATTGTTTAAAATATTTTCTCCTAAAATACTTACTTACTTGAAAGTGCTCTTTCTATATCTATATGCATATCAATAACAGCCGCTCTTGCAGCTTCGCCTACCATTCCATCTTCAAACTGTGAATAATTATCTGACTGCCATGCAGCAATTATTCCACGTGATGAATTAATTATTGCACCAAGACCATCCTTATTGAAAAATCCCTTAAGATCTTCACCTTTACCACCCTGAGCTCCATAACCAGGAACAAGAATATAAGCATGTGGCATTATTTTACGAAGCTTAGCACCCATTTCAGGATAAGTAGCGCCAACAACAGCTCCTACATTACTATAGCTGCCATCCATTGAATCCGCTCCCCACATTTCTACATGCTCAGCAACGATTTCATATAAAGGCTTTCCATCAATTTCTCTATCCTGGAATTCTCCACTTGATGGATTTGATGTCTTTACAAGAACAAAAATTCCCTTATCTTCTTTATTACAAACAGAAATAAAAGGCTTAACGCCATCAGAGCCAAGATAAGGATTTACAGTTACTATATCTTCATTAAAGCCAGTTACCACATTCTTGCCAACCTGTGTACTTCCAATATGGCCAATAGCATAGCTTTCTGAAGTAGAACCAATATCCCCTCTCTTTATATCTCCAATTACAATAAGCCCTTTTTCTTTACAATAATCAACTGTTTTCTTAAATGCAACAAGTCCCGGAATCCCATACTGTTCATACATAGCAATCTGTGGTTTAACAGCCGGAACCAAATCATATACGTGATCCACGATTTCTTTGTTGAACTGCCAAAAAGCTTCTGCCACTCCTTCTGCAGTTTCTCCAAATTCCTCAAATGCTTTTCCTAAAATTCTTTCTGGGATAAAACCTATCTTAGGATCAAGGCCTACAACTATAGGTGCTCCTGTTCTCTCGATAGAATCAATCAATTTCTGAATCATATTCGTATATCCTTTCGAAAACTAATCTGTAACCATTTACAGTTACATTATATCTATACCATACTACCATAAAATAATTAATGTCACACTTCTTTTTTTATTTTTTTGCAAAAAAACTTTGTACCCCTATATAGAAGTACAAAGTCTTTAAATATCTTATAAAACAGGCTTTTCATCCATATGTCCATCACGGTACATAGAGAATTTATCCATAGGATACTGCTTAAGATTTTCAATAACCTTTCTATCGTCAGCCTTTGCAAGTAATGAATTTCTTGCTTTAGTAATCTCCATCTCTGTTTTATGTCTTGAAGGTCCGCCAACACATCCTCCTGGACATACCATTCCTTCAACAAAATCTTCTGGTAGTCTTCCTGCTTTGATAAGAAGAACTGCCTTTTTACATTCATCGCCACCAGCAGCACGAAGAAGCTTAATATCAGAAGTATCTTCTCCTCTTTCCTGCATACATTCAAGAACTGCATTGGCAACACCGCCACTTGAAGCAAATCTCTTGCCCCATACTGATGCTTCCTGATATTCATCATCAACAGGTTCAAAATCAATATCCTTTGATCTCATAAGTGCTCTAAGTTCACCATAGGTAACAACATAATCTGCATTATCAGGAACTGTTTTATCCTG
>JAILEJ010000417.1 GCA_024688095.1 Butyrivibrio sp. | reverse complement strand
CTTTTTAGAAATGAACTGGAAGAGAAAAAAATATTTCTGGTTAATCTAATGGCTTCACCGGGAGCAGGGAAGACCACAACTCTGGTGAGAACTATTGAGGCGCTTAAAGCAGAATATCGTATTGGAGTTATGGAAGCAGATGTGGATTCTGTAGTGGATGCAGAAACTATTGCGGCTACTGGTGCCAGAGTGATTCAGCTTCATACCGGAGGAAGTTGTCATATGAATGCAGATATGACAAAGAGAGGAATGGAAGCTTTGGATATGTCCGATTTAGACCTGGTTTTCCTTGAGAATGTCGGAAATCTGGTATGCCCGGCGGAATTTGATGTTGGAGCAGCCAGGAAGGTCATGATTCTTTCAGCTCCTGAAGGAGATGATAAGCCTTTGAAATATCCATTGATGTTTACCGTTAGTGATTGCCTGCTTATAAATAAAATTGATACAGCAAAAGTCTTTCATTTTGACCAGGACAGACTTAAGGAAAATATAAAACCTTTAAATCCCAATATGCCAATTTATCCCGTTTCAGCGCTTACAGGAGACGGCTTTGAGGATTGGATAGCCTGGTTAAAAGAGGAAATAGAGAATTGGAGAAAGGCCCATTAGAAAGGGGATAGAATGGCAAAGGTTATTGAATTAAATCGCAGTATTACAGACTCCAATGACCGGGATGCTATGGAGCTTCGGGAAAAATTAAGAAAAAAGGGAATTCTTCTTGTCAATCTGATGAGTTCTCCCGGTTCCGGGAAAACGACACTTTTATCAAAGACTATTACGGATATGAAAGGAAGTGTGACTATTGCGGTATTGGAGGCAGATATTGATTCAGATGTAGATGCGTTACATATAGAAAAGATGGGAGCCAAAGCGTTACAGATCCATACCGGAGGTATGTGTCATATGGATGCAGGCATGACTGCAAGGGGACTCGAAGGAATAGAGCTTGAAGGAATTCGACTGGTTTTCCTTGAAAATGTTGGGAATCTTATTTGCCCTGCAGAATTTGATACTGGTGCTCATAAAAATGTAATGCTTTTATCAATACCGGAAGGAGATGATAAGCCATTAAAATATCCTCTTATGTTTTCGATGGCGGATGCGCTTATTATTACCAAGATTGATGCGAGATCTTATTTTGATTTCGATCTTGATAAGTGCAGGGAAAGAGTAAAAAGACTTAATCCTGATATAAAAATCTTCCCGGTGTCAGCAGAGACTGGTGAAGGTATGAAGGATTGGGAGGCCTGGTTAAAGGAAAATATGTTTTGATAAAAATAAAATGGAACAGTTAACCACATCTATGGAGGTATAGTTATGCCGGATTATGAGAAGATGGGATTTAAAAAACCTGAAGATTGGCCGGAGCCAACCCGGGAGCAGACTGAGGTTACATACCCGCTAAAGCCATATTTTGCAACTGCAAGTGATGACGAAGTCCGTGAGCCCATCATAAAGCTGGGCACTATGATCACAGATCGCGCACTGCAAAAACTCCATTTGAAAAAGCTGACGGCTGAGGATCCCGAGTATTGGGCTTTGTCCAAAATTGTTACTGATGAAGAAGCAGAGGTTGCTCTGACTATGGGATGCCGTCAGCCTAAATTTTTTGAGGAAGTGGCAGCTCTTAATCCTCAACATTCCAGGGAACATCTCCAGGAACTGTTAGATCATATGTCCTGGACAGGTCTTGTTGAGTGGAATAATGAAAATCTTGATGGGAAAAATCCAGAAGGAAAGCGTCGCTATGTGGTGCCACGTTATGTACCTGGCTCTGCCGAGTTCACGAATATGAATCTGGATCTAATTGACGAGCATCCTGAGATGGGAATGTTTTTCCATATGATGACAAAGCTACCGCTGGAGAAGGTAACTCACATGGTTCCTCTTGGTGGTGCTGGTATAGGAATGCATGTAATTCCGGTAGAAAAAGCCATCGAGATGGAAAATGAATCCGTGGATGTAGAACATATATCATACTGGTTAAAAAAGTACAAAGGGCATGTGGCTAAAAGTCCATGTTCCTGCCGAAGGTCACGCAAGACTTATGATGAAGGCTGTGGTGATGACGAGAATGGCTGGTGCATTGCCATAGGCGATATGGCTGACTATGTTGTGGAGACCAATAAGGGCGGAGAGTATATCACAGTGGATGAAGCTCTGGATATATTTAAGAGAGCCGAGGAAAACGGCTTTGTCCATCAGATTACAAACATTGATGGTAAGGAAAAGATTTTTGCAATTTGTAATTGTAACGTTAATGTATGTTATGCCCTAAGAACTTCTCAGCTTTTTAATACACCTAATATGTCGCGTTCTGCATATGTTGCAAAGGTTGAAAAAGAAAAGTGTGTAGCTTGCGGCCGGTGTGTTGAAGTATGCCCTGCCGGAGCAGTAAAACTTGGACAGAAGCTATGTCTTGGTAATGGCAATGAACAAAGCTATCCAAAGCAGGTACTTCCTTCGCAGGTAAAATGGGGGCCGGAACGCTGGTCCAACAACTATAGAAATGACAACCGTAAGGAGTCTTATGATACAGGTACTGCGCCATGTAAGACAGCATGCCCTGCACATATTGCAATTCAGGGATATTTGAAGCTTGCTTCTCAGGGACGATACCAGGATGCTTTGGCGCTTATTAAGAAAAATAATCCTTTGCCTGCAGTATGTGGTCATATATGTAACCGCCGCTGCGAAGATGCCTGTACCAGAGGTTCAGTAGATAGTCCTATTGCTATTGATGAGGTCAAGAAGTTTATTGCAATGCAGGATCTAAAGGCGGAGACACGCTATATACCCAAAAAGGTAATTCCGAGAGTAGATGGAGATTTTTCTGCGGATAAGGTGGCTATTATCGGTGCAGGTCCTGCAGGCCTTTCGTGTGCTTTTTATCTTGCAGAAAAAGGATATACACCAACTATCTTTGAAAAGAATGAAAAACCGGGAGGCATGCTGGTTTATGGTATTCCATCTTATAAGCTGGAGAAAGATGTTATTGAAGCAGAGATAGATATCATAAAGGAGATGGGTGTTGAGATAAAGACAGGAATAGAAGTAGGCAAGGATGTGACACTGACTCAGCTTCGCGAACAGGGCTACAAAGCATTTTATATAGCTATTGGTTGTCAGGGTGGTCGAAAGGTTGGTATACCTGGAGAGGATGCACCACAGGTGGTTACAGCGGTTGATTTCCTTAAGGAAGTTAATGCAAAAGAAAAATACAAATTAAAGGGAGATGTAGTTGTCATTGGTGGAGGAAATGTTGCTATTGACTGTTCAAGGGATGCTGTCAGATGCGGAGATGTTAAGGTAAGTCAGGTATCTTTGGAAACAAGAGATATCATGCCGGCAGCAGTAGAGGAAATCCAGGAAGCTGAAGAAGATGGTGTGATATTACATGGCGGCTGGGGTCCAAAGGAAATTATTCTTGATGCACTTGGTGATGTAAGAGGAATTACTTTTAAGAAGTGTATTTCTGTCAAGGATTCGGATGGGCGCTTTAATCCTAAGTATGATGAAAATGATACTATGACAATTGACTGCAGGCACGTGATACTGGCTGTTGGACAGTCCATTGTGTGGGGTAATTTGCTGGAAGGCTCTAAAGTAGAACTTGGACGAGGAAATGGAGCAGTTGCAGATTCCTACACATATCAGACAGCAGAACCGGATATTTTTGTTGGAGGCGATGTTTACACTGGCCCTAAGTTTGTTATAGATGCTATTGCAGCAGGAAAAGAGGCAGCAACCTCAATTCATCGCTTTGTACAGCCGGATTCTTCTTTGATAATAGGCCGTAACCAAAATTATTATATTGAACTTGATAAGAAAAATATTACATTGCCTGAAAATTATGATACTTCAGAGCGACAGGTTCCAGGATGGAGAGCAGGCGGTGATGCTAAGAGCTTCCGCGATCAGAAAGAAGTTTTTACCGAAGAACAGGTAAAGGCAGAAACAGCGAGATGTCTTTCATGTGGAGCCTCTGTAGTGGATGAGAATCGTTGCATTGGATGCGGATTATGTACTACAAGGTGTGAATTTGATGCTATTCATCTTCACCGTGAGTTGCCTGATGCTTCTAATATGCGAACAGCAGAGGAGAAACTTAAGTATATTCTTCCAAATGGATTAAAACAGGCAGTAAAAATAAAGTTTGGCGGACCGAAGGGAGATCCCAGACAAGATGCATGAGCTAGGTGTGGTATTCCATGTAATTGATAATATAAAAGAAGTTGCAAAAGAAAATCAGATCAGCCATGTAGAGTCAGTTACTCTGCAGCTTGGTACTGTTTCATCTGTGATTCCAGCATATCTTAAAGACTGCTGGAAATGGGCAGTAGGTCGTGAGGATCTGATGAAGGACTGTGAACTTGTTATTGAACCTATTGAGGCAATTACTTTTTGTGAGGACTGTAAGAAAGAATATGATACCATTCGCCATGGGAAAATATGCCCTTACTGTGGAAGCGAGCATACATATCTGCTTCAGGGGAATGAGTTCATTATTAAAGAAATAACGGTATGAAGGTATAAGTTTTTAATGAGGTTCTAAAAGAAATACTATATATATTTCCAAAGGAGGAAAGAAAAATGATTTTCCAAATCACAAGTCTTTGGCAGGTAATTGGATGGTGTCTGGTATTTGCAGGTCTGATTCTTGTCAACGAGATCGGTCGTCGCACTAAAGCGGGTGGAATGATTGTATTTGTTATCATACCGGCCGTTCTCACCGCTTATTTCATCATGATCCATTTTGGAGCATTTGGTGGATCAGCGAATCCTACAATGGCTTATATGGATGGCTGGTTCCATTACTTCAAGCTATATGCTGCCGATATCGGATGCGTAGGCTTTATGATGATCAAGTACAAGTGGGGCATCGGAAAGGAAAAATGGTTTGCATGGTGGCCATGGTTTATCGTATCTGCAAATATTATGATTGCCAATGTATCTGATATGGAGTCTGCACTTGCAGCATTTAGTATCAGTGGAAACCTTTCTGGAGCATGGTGGGCTTCCAACGAAGGAGTTTTCATTTATGGCGGATGGTGGAATGTGGTCAATGCAATAGCAGGCTTAATTAATATCTTCTGTATGACAGGCTGTGTTCACCTTTACACTTCCAAGGATAAAAATCAGTCCGATATGCTTTGGCCGGATATGACCATCTGGTTTATCGTGGCTTATGATGTATGGAACTTTGAATATACTTATCTAAATCTTCCTACTCATTCATGGTATTGCGGCGTAGCACTTCTTTTGGCTCCAACATTTGCAAATGCACTTTGGAACAAGGGTGCATGGATTCAGAATCGTGCAAACACTCTGGCAATCTGGTGTATGTGGGCACAGGTTGTACCGCTCTTCCAGCTTAGCGGAATTTTTGCAGCTGCGCTTCCAAGAGTATATGGTGGCGCTTCTGAAGCAGGCGTAACAACTATGATGCTTTATGACAAAGCCATAGCTCTTTATAATGCCGGTCAGGGCAAAACTGCTGCTGTAGGTGAAGAGATTGCTTCCATGGGTATTACTGCAGACCCTTCAATGCAGAGTTTCTGGGCTATATTGGCGCTTGGAGTAAACGTTCTTTGTATAGCTGTTATAATTAAAAAGTCTATACAGAACAAGTGTAATCCATACTCTAACGAAGTCTTCACGGGAACAAAGGACTATGAAGAAGCTATGGCTCGTGCAGATATTTGAAAAAGCGTGTAGAAGATCAGCTGGAACAGGGAATAGAATTTGAACGTAGAAATATAGAATCTAATTACTATGGTGCACATCCACTTAAGAAGGGTGAAATAAAAGTACGTAAAGAAATTCCGACAATGACTGTAAATGGAAAGAAATATTATCACTTTGAGAGTGATCCATTTACTGAAAAAATGGTCGATAAGAAATATCGTCTGGATGAAAAAACGCTAAAATTATTTGAAGAATATAATCATAATTATGAAAAATTAGTTGCATCTTATTATCTTCTTGATATGGACAAAGGAGAAAAAGGATTAGTTCATTTTGGATTAGCAACCAGGCTTAATGCAAGAAATGATTATCTCAGAGAAGAAATCAAAAAAGCTGTCAAAGATAATTTTGATAATTTTTTGGAAAAATAAATTGGTCCAAAAAGAGTCAGTTTAATTGTGAAAGTTTATTTAACATATTATTGTCGGTGGTCATATATATGATCACCGATTTTTATTATCGGATT
>JAILEJ010000371.1 GCA_024688095.1 Butyrivibrio sp. | reverse complement strand
TATTATAGCGTATTCTTGACATTTTTGCGAATTATTTTACAAATTTCTGCTTGTTTTTCACAAACAAACTTGCTTATTCCAGAAAAAGACTTACTTTTAGCACATAAAAAATCCGGAATTACTTTCCCAGGTAATTCCGGATTTAATAAACTTCGATTATATGAATTATTTGTAAGAAAAATTCAAAATGGTAATTACATGACAAGCATGTCTAACATGTCATCTGAAATTTCAAGCTTTTCATCGTCTTTTTCGGCCAGATCCACCTGCTGTATGGTACCGACACCGCCGCTGTCCTTTAAGTATATTCCGCTTGAACGGACTACTCCGTTTACCTCAAAATCTGAGCCTCGCTCAGTAAACTCGGTTGCGGCGTGTCCAAGATAAATTGCTCCAACGTCAGCCTCTTTTAGAGTCATCTGAACGTCTTCTCCATTTTTATCCCTGTACCATATTCGCAAAGACTTATATATGTCATCATTTTCATCTATCCAGCCATTATGATCCTTATCATATTCGGCCAGATCTTTAAATCCATTGCCACTCAATGCCCCGAACAATTCAGTGCCGTCATTAATTATACCGTCACCATTTTTGTCATAGGCCAGAAATCCTGATCCATTTCCAATGTTCGAAACCAGCTCTTCTTTGCCGTCCGCATCCAGATCAAAATAAAAACTCTGATCTGTAATCTCGGTAACCCCATCACCGACATTAACTACAAGCGGGTCCAGAAGATTTACCTCCTGCTGCACCTCTATCTGTGCATACCTTGCAAAGCTCCTCGACATGGCAAAGTCCACGTTAAAACCAATTTCCCGGCCGTCTTCTGTCATCGCAACCCCCTTTGCAGTAAAAGAGGTACTTTCCTCCTCTACATACAACGCAGTTGAACGCGAATAAGTATACATGGATGGACCATTGTTCATACCCGATATTAAATTGTTTATAACATTGTTAAAGGATGAGCCACTACCCCTTCCTGACATCCCCTGAAACATTCCAAGTATGATCATCAACAGTTGCATCCGCATATTGTGAATATCATCCACATAGTCGGACTTTGTTTTTACGTCTGATCTTTCTGTCTGTGAGGTACTGATATTTGAATATGTAAAATCAGAATCCATCCCAAGACTTGAAGAAAGATCAAGGAAATCTTTGCCACCTCGTAATTTGTTACTTTCTCCGTTCAGTCCATCGCGAAATGCAATTCCAGTAGAATCTTCCCTGAAATTAATCTCATTGTAGGTCCTGTCCGAAGACATAAATACATTACTTCCGGCAATTTTCATAAGCATTTCCTTTCAAAAAGACCTGTTTTTGGGCATAAAAAGAGCGCTAAATCTTCATCTTCATTCCTTGAAGATTTGCGCTTTCCTTAGCTAAAAAACTTATGAAAATCCTTCGGGTAATGCAGCTTTACTGCCTCTGCAGTATGACGCAAAATATTGTGTAAAAACATATTTTTTCTGCATATGATAGCCTCCTTTCAAATTACTCAGGAATCTATCAATCCATTGAAAGCTTTAAGCTGTCCCTAGCTGACCTGCTAATTAATATATCGGTAAGTTAGCCAAATATATAAGGGTCAAAAATCAATTAAAAAAAGACTTTACTCAGATTGCTATCGCACCAAACTGACGACTTCTCTGAAGGTCAATCATTCTCTCAAGAACAGGTAGTACATAGCCATTATAATAGTTGTCTCTGAAATTTCTGCCATCACATGCAAGTGCTGTCAAAAGGGCACAGCATTCATCGTAGTTCATCTCTGGGAGATGTAAAAGCTCCAGGCTATATTCAACCGGAACTGTCATTAAATATTTACCATAATCTGGTTTGTAGTCACGAATCTTTTTAAGCGTAGAAACATATCTTTTTGAATCAAGAACGCCTTTTAAATCTGACAACATACGTGCTTTTAAAATACAATTCATACGCGCTTCCTCCCTCACATGTACACATTATACTATAAAATGCATTTCTTGTCACGATTTTTATACAATATGTAGTAATTTTTATCCTTTTTATGACTACATTTTGTAATCCGCTGTTTATAAGCATTTGGCATATATTTCATTTATGTACATTGAACAATTCTCTTTCTTCTTGTAAAATATAATTAATTTAATTCAATATAATTGGTATAAATACTGTATTTATTATATTTAAAAAACGCTCATCAGAGGTCGAAATATGCTAATTAATGAAATTATGACAGGTTCCACTGTCAAAATTTTTGCAAGAATAAAAAAGAATCCTGTACTTTTATATACAAAGGCCAAAGTAGGTGTTAATGGCGGACTTCTGGTAGAGCCCGTTAATTATTTTGCCAAGACACTTGAGCTTACAGACCCTTGTGAAGTACAGATAAAAAACGAGCGTGATGGTCGTACATATTCTTTTGCTGCAGAATCCATTCTTCCCATTTTAACTAAATATGGGTATTTTCATATGATCAAATGCACTACCGAAGCAGAAGCTACAAATATGCGAAAGGCAGAGCGCTTTGATGTTGCAAAGATGGGACTTATCAGTATCAATAATGGTTTAACTGTTAAGAATGCCATTGTTTATGATATTTCCATGCGTGGAATATCTTTCATAGTTGATAACAAAACCGAAGTAAAAAAAGGTGATCTTATTTCTGCTGAATTTAGAACAGATACCTCATTCCATGTATTTACAGTTGAAGCTGAAATGGTCAGAGAATTTAAGATAAGAGGAAATCGTGCAATAGGATGTAAAATTCACCGAATGTCAGCTGACGTTGTCCAGCTTATAGCAGACAAGAAAGCTGAGCTTGACCGTATACATCAGGAAGAGCTTGAAAGGGCTGAAAAAGCCGAAAAGCTTGCAGCCCTTGCTGAAAACCAGGAAGTTTCAAGTGTTAATGCTCATGAGATAACAGGGAAAGCTTCACAACAACCTGGTAATGCATTATCTATTGAAGAACAGAATAAAATTCTTTCTACAAAACACACTCCAAATATCATTGAAGATCCCAATCATGTTGATACACATGACTCCGACACACTTGCCGATGATATCCCTGAAGTATTTAGAAACTCTGACATAGAAATGCAAAAAGCTGAATCTGTCGCAGATCTATCAGATTCTATTCTTGATGTTGATGATGATGATGAAAACAGAA
>JAILEJ010000342.1 GCA_024688095.1 Butyrivibrio sp. | reverse complement strand
AGTGCGCTTTCACTAATAGAAGAAGGATTTATTCCTGATATAGTAATTTCGGATATAAGAATGCCGGGTATGCTTGGTATCGATATGTGTAAGCAGATAAGGCAGAATTATCCTGATGTTCAGATAATATTCATTAGCGGAGATTCAGACAAGGAATATCTGACCAGTGCTATATCTATAGGTGTTGTTGGATATGTAGAAAAGCCTATAGATACAAGTGTTCTTGGCGATAATATTGAGAAAGCGGTGCAGGCTGTTTTGAGAGTAAGAGCAAGTAAGCAGACCAGCCTCCACGCCCTGCTTGAGCCATCTATAGAAAATTCAGGAAGTACAGATAAAGAAGAGCATTTTGTAATGCTTATAATATATACACTGAATGAGATTAAGAATATTCATCTTTTCCCGGATATCATAAAGCAGAAGCTAAATGAAATAAGTACTGATGAATACACAGTTATGGCTGATAGGAGAAATTCCAAGTACTACGCTATTATGCTTGGAAGGAATTTTCCGTGGACTGATAAAACAATGGAAACCTTAAGGGCGAAAATTCTTGATTTAAAACAGCCAGGAGATAAGTGGTTTGTATCAAGTGGAAGAGATGTTAAGAGTCGCAATGAGATTACTGTATCTTATGATGATGCAGTTAAAGCTGTCAAAAATTTATCTTATAAGGGTTGGAACAGCACAGCAGATTACAGGGAAATATGCTCAAGATGTGAAGAAACCTTTACAGAAGATTTATCTGTTAAATTATATAATTTTATGCAGCAGGGAGCCCTTGATAGGATTGAGGAATGGGCATCTGAGGGATATAAGAGACTCAAAGCTTCAAAGACTGAGATGGAGTTTGAAGTCAGAAATCTTTATTATTCAGTAGATAAAGTGGTTTGCCAGTTTGATACAAAGGAGCAGTTATATCAGGGAATTGAGAATGTACCATCTGAAAGCTTTCCAAATAGATGTGAAACTCTTGATGAACTATATGAATATGTGATTGAGCACATTAAGCACGTTATGATAAAAAGTGGAGGTACAACTGATAATGATCAGGTTATAAGTGTATGTGCATATATAAATGAACATTTGGAGGATCCAGATCTGGCTGTTTCAGAGCTTGCAGATTACGTACATTTATCACAGGCTTATCTGAGTACTCTTTTTAGCAAAAAAATGAATATGACAATTGTGCAGTATATAGCTCAGGCAAGACATGAAATGGCACTTAAACTTATTCAGAATCCTTCGATGAAGCTATCAGATATAGCCAGGAAATGCGGATACAATGATCAGAAATACTTTGCCAAAGTATTTCGTAAAAAGGTAGGAATGACACCTACTGAGTACAGGGAATCATTAGGAATAAAGTGAGCGGGGAAGTAATATGAATAGTATCATTAAGATGCTGAACCAAAGATTTATAAAACTGAAGATGAAGGATAAAATGCAATTCAGTTTTGCAATGCCTGTAATGATTGTCACTATAATAATGATAATTTTTGAAGGTGTATATTTTATTAGAGTATTTAGCGTTCAGCTAACAGATAATATAAACAGATCTCAAAGCCTTGTCAGAACTGTTGTTGAGAACTACTTAACAAGTATGGATTATATAGCAGCTCAGATTGTGGGAAGTGAGAAGATAAATGCGATCATAAATAGAGAAAACTTTGAAACCTCGACAAATCCGGATGAGATATACAGAGAATTTTATGATCTAAAAGAGGTATTTACCGAGCTTGAAATGAAGAACAGTAAATATCACATAGGAATGTATATTGACGATAGTCTGGCCTATTCCAATAATAAATACTATTTTTATCCAATGTCAGAGCTTGAAGAAATGGATGACTATGAGGATATAATGAATAGTATTGATTTTGGCGTACCATATTATTCAATGATTACTGAAACTGTTAATTCGGGAAACAGCAGGGCTGAAGTCAGATATTTGACTATGCTTGTTCCACTCGAAAATGATAATGGGTTTATTGCAAAGGTTCAGGTAAAAGAAGATACTCTTGAGGATGTACTTGATAATGCCAGGATAACAGATGGAACACTTGCATATCTTACAGATGGTTCAGGGCGGATCATGACTACAAGTAATCTTGATATTTCTTTTGAGGAAGTGGATAATCAGCACTTTGACAAAAAAGACAATTGGGAAAAATGTGAGTTTAATGGAAAAGACTATTATCGTGTTTTTTCAAGTATAGATGTATATGGATGGCAGATAGTATCACTTATTCCTGTTTCAGAGTACCTTATGCAGTATATGCATATTCTGTTATGGATCACTCTGGTTATTTTTGTAACTATTATTGTTGTAGGTTTTGTTGCAAGCAGACTATCTACTTATTATGTAGGGAAAATAAATAAAGTAAATGACACCATGCAAGATATCAGGCAGGGAAATGTAAACTCAAGGATTCATCAAAAATATCAGGATGGTGAATCAAATGATGAGATGGATGTGCTTTATCAGAATTTTGATTACATGATAGATGAGGTTCAAAGACTGATGAAGGAAGAATATCGCCTTGGTAAAAGTATTACAAGAGCCGAAATGAGGACACTTCAGGCACAGATTAATCCGCATTTTCTATATAATACACTGGATCTTATAAATTGGGGAGCTCTGGATTATGGTGCAGATAATGTCGCGAAGATAGCAAGAGATTTGGGACAGTATTACAGATTGTCACTTAATCACGGGAAAAGTATTATTTCCATTGACGATGAGATAAAACATGTAAAAGCTTATATTGATATAGAAAATGTTCATTTTGAAGGAAAGATAAATCTAAATGTTAATATATCTGATGAGATTGCAGATTATGCATGTGTTAACACGATTCTGCAGCCTATAGTAGAAAATTCTATCCTTCATGGAATTGCAGAAAAAACTGATATTGAATCCTGTACTATTGATATCTCTGCAGAGATAGATGGAGAGGATATCATCATAAAGGTTGAAGATGATGGACCTGGAATGGATGAAGAAACCAGGATCAAAATATTAGAGCATGACGTAAGTGCCAAGGATCATGGATATGGAATTGGTAATACTAATTTCAGGATTAAGCTCTGTTATGGAGAAAAATATGGAATTACCTATGAGGATAAAAAGCCTCATGGAACTGTTGCAATTGTAAGAATACAGGCACTAAAAGCTGATGAACTTGAGAAGATAATGATGTGATCTGAATCTTGTATGTAATAAAGTTAATGATGTGATTTAGTATTATGGGCTTTGTCTTATATGAAAAATTCATATGGGCAGGGCTCTTTTATTGAAATATTTTTGCTTTACATAAAGTACTTTGGAACTATATACAGAATAAAAGTTTACCATAAAAAATTTCCCCCTCATACAAAATAAAATTCCCCCAAAATGAAGAAATGGAAACTATTTTTTTTGCCTGATAAAAAATAAAATATAATCATACCAAATATAACGAATGAACTATTAAATGACCATTCGAATAATAACGTTTTAAAGCTGAAATAATAGCTCAATAACGTCTGTTTTATTTTGGGTTAGAAGGTATTATGGGAGGTTAAATTATGCAACATTTTAAAAACTTTGCTGAAGAATTCAAGAAAAATAAGGCATTGTTTGCAATGGCTGCACCGGCTTTTATTCTGGTACTGGTTATGTCGTATGTACCAATGAGCGGACTTGTACTTG
>JAILEJ010000341.1 GCA_024688095.1 Butyrivibrio sp. | reverse complement strand
AGTGCGCTTTCACTAATAGAAGAAGGATTTATTCCTGATATAGTAATTTCGGATATAAGAATGCCGGGTATGCTTGGTATCGATATGTGTAAGCAGATAAGGCAGAATTATCCTGATGTTCAGATAATATTCATTAGCGGATATTCAGACAAGGAATATCTGACCAGTGCTATATCTATAGGTGTTGTTGGATATGTAGAAAAGCCTATAGATACAAGTGTTCTTGGCGATAATATTGAGAAAGCGGTGCAGGCTGTTTTACGAGTAAGAGCAAGCAAGCAGACCAGCCTCCACGCCTTGCTTGAGCCATCTATAGAAAATTCAGGAAGTACAGGTAAAGAAGAGCATTTTGTAATGCTCATAATATATACACTTAATGAGATTGAGAATATTCATCTTTTCCCGGATATCATAAAGCAGAAGCTAAATGAAATAAGTACTGATGAATACACAGTTATGGCTGATAGGAGAAACTCCAAGTACTATGCTATTATGCTTGGAAGAAATTTTCCATGGACTGATAAAACAATGGAAACTGTAAGGGCGAAAATTCTTGATTTAAAACTTCCCGGAGATAAATGGTTTGTATCAAGTGGGAGAGATGTAAAAAAACAGGAAGAGATTACTGTATCGTATGATGATGCAGTTAAAGCTGTTAAAAATTTATCTTATAAGGGCTGGAACAGTACGGCAGATTATAGGGAAATATGCTCAAGGTGTGAGGAAGTCTTTACAGAAGATTTATCTGTTAAACTATATAATCTCATGCAGCAGGGTGCACTTGATAGAATTGAAGAGTGGTCATCTGATGTATATAAGAAACTTAAAGATTTAAAGACAGAGATGGAGTTTGAAGTCAGAAATCTTTATTATTCAGTAGACAAAGTGGTTTGCCAGTTTGATACAAAGGAACAGTTATATCAGGGAACTGAGAATGTATCTGCTGAAAATTTTCCCAACAAGTGTGAAACTCTTGAGGAACTATATGAATACGTGATTGAACACATAAAGCATGTTGTGATAAAAAGTGGCGGTACAACTGATAATGACCAGGTTATAAGTGTATGTGCATATATAAATGAGCATTTGGAGGACCCGGGGCTGGCTGTTTCAGAACTTGCGGATTACGTTCATTTATCACAGGCATATCTGAGTACTCTTTTTAGCAAAAAAATGAATATGACAATTGTGCAGTATATAGCTCAGACCAGGCATGAAATGGCGCTTAAACTTATTCAGAATCCTTCTATGAAGCTATCAGATATAGCCCGGAAATGCGGATACAATGACCAAAAATATTTTGCCAAAGTATTTCGAAAAAAAGTAGGAATGACCCCTACTGAATACAGGGAATCATTAGGAATAAAATGAGCGGAGAAGTAATATGAATAGTATCCTTAAGATGCTGAACCAGAGATTTATAAAACTGAAGATGAAGGATAAAATGCGATTCAGTTTTGCTATGCCTGTAATGATTGTCACCATAATAATGATAATTTTTGAGGGTGTATATTTTATAAGAGTATTTGGCGTTCAGCTCACAGGTAATATAAACAGATCTCAAAGCCTTGTCAGAACTGTTGTTGAGAACTATCTAAAAAGTATGGATTATATAGCAGCTCAGATTGTGGGAAGCGAGAAAATAAATGAGATTATAAGCAGAGAAAACTTTGGAACCTCGACAAATCCGGATGAGATATACAGAGAATTTTTTGATCTAAAAGAGGTATTTACTGAGCTTGAGATGAAGAACAGTGAATATCATATAGGAATGTATATCGATGATAGTCTGGCTTATTCCAATAATAAGTACTATTTTTATCCAATGTCAGAGCTTGAAGCCATGGATGACTATGGAGATATCATGAATAGCATTGATTTTGGAGTACCATATTATTCAATGCTTTCTGAGATGGCTAATTCAGGAAACAGCAGAGCAGAAGTAAGATATTTGACAATGCTTGTTCCGCTTGAAAATGACAGTGGGTTTATAGCCAAAGTTCAGGTAAAAGAAGATACTCTTGAAGATGTACTTGATAATGCCAGAATAACAGACGGAACACTGGCATATCTTGTGGATGGTTCTGGAAGAATTATGACTACCAGTAATCTGGATATATCTTTTGCTGAACTAGATAATCAGCACTTTGACAAAAAGGATAACTGGGTAAAATGTGAGTTTAATGGAAAAGACTATTATCGTGTTTTTTCAAGTATAGATGTATATGGGTGGCAGATAGTGTCTCTTATTCCTGTTTCAGAGTATCTTATGCAGTATATGCATATCCTTCTTTGGATTACCCTGGTTATTGTTGTGACCATTTTTGTAGTAGGATTTGTGGCAAGCAGACTTTCAATCTATTATGTTGGAAAAATAGATAAAGTAAATGATACTATGAATGATATCAGGCAGGGAAATGTAAATTCCAGGATTCATCTAAAGTATCAGGATGGCGAATCAAATGATGAGATGGATGTACTTTATCAGAATTTTGACTATATGATAGATGAGATACAAAGACTTATGAAAGAAGAATATCGCCTTGGTAAAAGTATTTCAAGAGCTGAAATGAGGACTCTTCAGGCACAGATTAATCCACATTTTCTGTATAATACACTGGACCTTATAAACTGGGGAGCTATGGATTATGGTGCAGATAATGTCGCGAAGATAGCAAGAGATTTGGGACAGTATTACAGATTGTCACTTAATCATGGAAAAAGTATTATTTCTATTGGCGATGAGATAAAACATGTAAAAGCTTATATTGATATAGAAAATGTTCACTTTGAAGGAAAGATAAATCTTAACGTGAACATAGCTGATGAAATTTCGGATTATGCATGTGTTAACACGATTTTGCAGCCTATAGTGGAAAATTCTATTGTCCATGGAATTGCGGAAAAAACAGATATTGAGTCCTGTACTATTGATATTTCTGCAGAAATAGATGGAGATGATATCATCATAAAAGTTGAAGATGATGGCCCCGGAATGGATGAAGAAACCAGGATTAAAATATTGGAGCATGATGTAAGTGCCAAGGATCATGGGTTTGGAATTGGTAATACTAATTTCAGGATCAAGCTCTGTTATGGAGAAAAATATGGAATTACCTACGAGGATAAAAAGCCTCATGGAACGGTTGCTGTAGTAAGAATTAAGGCACTAAAAGCGGATGAACTTGAGAAGATAATGATGTGATCAAAATCCGGCAAATAATAAATATAATGTTGTAATTAAGTATTACGGGCTTTGCTTTATATGATAAATGCATATAAGTAAGGCCCTATTTTATTGGAAATATTTTTGCTTTATATAAACTATTTTGGAACTATTTATGGCATATAAGTTTACTATAAAATTTTTCCCCCTCATACAAAATAAAATTCCCCCAAAATAAAAAAATGGAAACTATTTTTTCCTCCAGATAAAAAATAAAATATAAACATACCAAATAAAACAAATGAACAAATAAAAACTCAATAAATACTGTGCGGTATAAAGCGCATAAATGTTTTTTATATTGGCGGTGTTTGTTTGGCAAGAAGGTATTTATGGGAGGTTAAATTATGCAACATTTTAAAAACTTTGCTGAAGAATTCAAGAAAAATAAGGCATTGTTTGCAATGGCTGCACCGGCTTTTATTCTGGTACTGGTTATGTCGTATGTACCAATGAGCGGACTTGTACTTG
>JAILEJ010000322.1 GCA_024688095.1 Butyrivibrio sp. | reverse complement strand
ATGGGTGTTGATGTTATGAATTCTCAGGGTGTTCTTGTAGTTAATGTTGGTTATGACACAACAGAGATTTCAATCCTTTCTCTTAAAGGAATAGTTATCAGTAAACTTATTAAAGTTGGTGGTAAGAAATTTGATGATTCTATCCGTTCAGTTATCAGAAGAGAATATTCTTTGATGATTGGTGAAAAAACAGCTGAAATGGTTAAGAATAACCTTAAGGATTTGGAAAAAGAAGGTAAGAGTGCTGTAGTTTATGGAAGAGATATTGTAACTGGTCTTCCTGTTGAAAGACAGATTCCTACAGAGCTTATCGATCAGTGCCTTGTAGAAAGCTTTGATGCAATTCTTGATAGCATAAAGGCTACTTTGGAGCGTACTCCACCAGAACTTGCTGCTGATATTTATAAAAACGGTTTATTCCTTTCAGGTGGTGCTTCACAGGTATGCCATCTTGCACAGCGACTTAGTAATGGAGTTGGACTCAATGTTAATCTTGCTGAAGATCCAATTGCTTCTGTTGCTCTTGGTATTGGTAAGATTATCAAAGAGGATCAGTATAAAGCTCTAGCATATTCTATTGAAGAGGATGAATAAGGATGAGTCCTATTATAAAAAAAGGAGGAGAGAAATTTACGCTTCCAAGTAAATATCTCCTCTTTATTTTGACATTTTTGTGTGTCGCTCTAATTATGATAACGTTTAGTACGAATATTTTTACAGCTTCTCTCAATTCTTTTTTTGGAACAATTATAGTACCAATGCAAAAAGGAATAACTTCTGTTGGAACCTGGATGACAGTTGCTGCAGATAAAGTTCAGACTGTAGAAAGTCTAATGGCAGAAAATGAGGCTTTAAAGAAGCAGGTAGATGATCTGACAACACAAAATACAAATCTGGAACAAGATAAATACGAGCTTACAGAATTGCAAAAGCTCTATGAACTTGATAGCCAGTATGAGGGGTATGAAAAAGTAGCTGCCAGGATAATAGCAAAAGATGCTGGAAACTGGTATCATTCTTTCGTTATTGACAAGGGTTCAGATGACGGCCTTACTGTTGATATGAATATTATTGCAGGTAGTGGTCTTGTTGGAAGAATCATTGATCTTGGTCCGGATTGGGCCAAAGTACAGTCTATTATTGCTGATAATTCAGCTGTAAGTGGAACTGTTCTTGCCTCTCAGGATAATCTTATAGTTTCAGGTGATCTAGAACTTTATAATAATGGTGTTATAAGCTTTTCAAAACTTATTGATGATGCTGACAAGGTAAATGTTGGAGATAAGATAGTCACATCCAATATTAGTGATAAGTATCTTCCTGGTATTTTAATTGGTTATATAAGTACTATCGAAGACGACTCAAATAATCTTACCAAGTCAGGTACGCTTACAACAGCTGTTGATTTTGAACATTTGAGTGAAGTTCTCGTTATTTTACAGACTAAACAGCAAGTAGAAAATGTTACGGAATAAGGTTTTGTATGAGAAGGTTTATAGTTAATTTTCTTTTAATTATATTTTCTTTTGTGTTACAGACGACAGTGTTCAGATATATTGATTTTGGAGGAATTACTCCAAATCTTCTTTTGATACTGACTGTATCACTGGGACTTATGAGAGGCGACAAAAGTGGGACATTAGTTGGATTCTTTTGTGGCCTTCTTGTTGATGTGTTTTTTGGTACATATATTGGTTTCTATGCACTCATATATATGTACATTGGATTTATCATAGGAAAGTTTCATAAAATATTCTTCCCACAGAATATTTTTCTTCCAATGTTATTTATTGTAGTAAGTGATTTTGTTTTTGGTTTTACCTGTTATATTTTATTTTTCTTATTTAGAACCAAATTTGATATTGATTATTATATGCTGCATGTTATAGTACCTGAAATGGTTTATACGACCATTGTTTCCATATTTTTTTATCCGGTTATACTACGCCTCAGTACATGGCTCGAAGATATAGAACAAAGGAGTGCGAAAAAATTTGTTTAGTAAAATTGGTGAAGCAATACTAAAGTTCATAACGTCCAGGATAGTATTGTCTTGTGCTGTATTAATCTGTTGCATGGCTGTTCTTGTATACAGACTTTTCTACCTTCAGATAATAATGGGAGAAGAGTATCTAGACAGCTTTCAGTTAAAAATTCAGAAAGTTAAAGATATTCAGGCTACAAGAGGTAATATTTATGATAGAAATGGAAATTTGCTTGCGTACAATGAACTTGCAAATTCTGTTACTATCGAAGATGTTTTTGAATCAGGCAAATATAGAAATGCCACGATAAATGCAACAATCAATAAATTAATTGACATAATAGAAGGAAATGGCGATGAGGTCGACAGTACCTTTAATATAGTCCTTTCAGCAAATGGTGATTTTGAATATACAGTAGAAGGAAGTGCTTTAAACAGATTTCTTGCTGATGTTTATGGACATACTTCTATTAATGATCTTACTTATAATGAAAAAACAAAAACTGCTAAAGAGGTTGTTACTGAACTTTGTGAAAAGTTTGGCATAGGTGACTATGCAGATTATTCAAATCCTAGTAGCCCCAAGGATTTTGAAATTGGTCTAGGGTATACGAATGAGAGACTTCTTAAGGTTTTGACTGTAAGATATAACATGAATACAAATAGTTATCAGAAGTATATTGATACAACTGTTGCTACAAGTGTTAGTGATCAGACTGTTGCTGACGTAATGGAAAATAGTGATTCTCTTGAAGGTGTTTCGATTGAGGAGAGTACTGCAAGAGTTTATGTTGATTCTAAATATTTTTCACAGATAATTGGGTATACTGGAAAAGTTTCTGAAGATGAACTCGTTGAACTTCAGGCTGAAAATCCTGAATACGACAGTAATGATACTGTAGGTAAGTCAGGCATTGAGCAGGCAATGGAGAGTGAACTTCAGGGTAAAAAAGGTTCTGAAACTGTTTATGTTGATAATACAGGTCAGGTAATAGAAACAAGTAATTATGTAGATTCTGTTGCAGGTAATGATGTATATCTTACAATTGATAAGGATTTACAGGAAGCCTGCTATAACATTATTGAGACTTCTCTTGCTGGTATTCTTATTTCTAAAATTGAAAATACAAAAAGTTATACTATAACAGAGAATTCTGATGCCAGTGATATTATGATCCCGGTATATGATGTTTATTACGCCTTATTTGATAATAATGTCATTGATATTGATCATTTGCAGGAAGAGGATGCAGGTCCTAATGAAGCAGCTGTTTATCAGCAGTTTTTGACAAAAAAGGAATCAGTTTTTTCTACACTTAATACTGAACTTACTCAGACTATGACTCCATATAATACCCTTACCAAGGAATATATGGTTTATATGAGTTATATTGCATCTATGCTTTATTCTGATGGAATTATTGATTCTGATCTTGTTAATAAAGAAGATGCTACTTATATAGCATGGACTACAGATGAAACTATATCCCTCGCAGAATATTTGAAATATTGTATTTCTGAAAACTGGATTGATGTAACAAAACTTGATCTGGATAATCAGTATGCTGACTCTGAAGAGATTTATAGTCAGATTATTTCTTATATATTTAATGAACTTGAAACTGATACCGATTTTACTTCAAGATTTTATAAATATATGTTGCAGGATGATTATATATCCGGAACTCAGGTTTGTAATATTTTGCTTGAACAGAATCTTGTTTCACTAGATAGCGAAGAAGCAAGTCTTTGGAATGCAGGCGGTGAAACAGCTTATACATTTATAACAAATAGAATTACAAATCTTGATATTACACCTGCACAGCTTGCACTTGATCCATGTACGGGTTCTATGGTTATAACCGATGTAAATAATGGAGATGTACTTGCGCTTGTATCATATCCAGGTTATGACAATAATAAAATGGCCAATGGTGTAGATGCTGAGTATTACGCTCAACTTAGAAATGATTTATCTAATCCGCTTTATAATTACGCTACACAGCAAAAAACTGCTCCAGGTTCTACATTTAAGATGGTTTCATCAACTGCCGGACTTATGGAAGGCGTTATAACTACAGATTCAACAATTACCTGTAATGGTGTATTTGATAAGTTTTCTTCTAATCCTCACTGCTGGATTTATCCTCGTGCGCATGGATCACTTGATGTTACAGGCGGTATAAGAAATTCCTGTAACGTATTCTTTTATGAAGTGGGCTACAGATTAGGCCTTGTTAATGATACATATAAGTCTGAAATTGGTATTGATAAGCTTGCAAAATATGCAGACATGTATGGCCTTAGTGAGACTACGGGAATTGAGATTGCAGAATCTGAGCCTGAGGTTTCAGACGAAGATGCTGTAAGATCTGCAATTGGTCAGGGTACTCATTCATATACAACAGTTGGCCTTGCAAGATATGTTACAACAGTTGCAAATAGTGGTACATGTTTTAATCTTACACTGCTTGACAAGACTACAGATTCTAGTGGAAATCTTCTTGAAGAGTATTCTGCTACTGTAAGAAATACTATTGATATGGATGTTAGTTATTGGAATGCTATTCATACAGGTATGAGACAGGTTGTAGAAGATAAGACTTACTACAATGATGTTGCTGTTAATGTTGCAGGTAAAACAGGTACTGCTCAGGAATCAAAGAACAGAGGTAACCATGCGCTTTTTGTATGTTATGCTCCATATGAAGCTCCTGAAATTGCGATTGCGACAAGAATTGCATATGGTTATACATCAAGTTATGCAGCTCAGATAACAAAAGAAGCTATCGAGTATTATTTTGGTCTTACTGATGAAGATGAAATTGAAGGAAGTGCAGCCGATGGGCTAGTTGAGGGCGAAGCAAATGCTGACTAATACAATGTCTGAAAGAAGCAGCAGATTTGAAAAGCTGAAACAGTATAAAATTAGAAATTATGATTTTTCTTTAATAATAATGGCCATAGCTTTAACAATAATTGGAATTATGGCAATTGGAAGTGCAGATGAATCCTTAAAAAACAAGCAGATATTGGGTTGTGTGCTTGGCGTTATTACAATGGTTTTTGTTTCTCTTTTAGATTATCATGTTCTTATTAAGGGATACTGGATTTATTATATAATGAATCTTGTTTTGCTGGGACTTGTTCTGGTTATAGGTAATACTGTAGGTGGTGCGACTCGTTGGATCAATATTCTCGGTATTACGTTTCAGCCTTCAGAAGCAGCTAAATTATTATTGATTTTATTTTATGCAAAGTTTATTATGAAATATAAGGATAGAATAAAAAATTTTAGTTTTGTCCTTATATGTCTGGTACTTTTGGCTGTACCACTTTTATTTATTCTTATGGAGCCTGATCTTTCGACAACAATAATGACTACGATCATTGTTTGTGGCATATTATTTATCGCAGGAATCGATTGGAAACTTGTTGTTGCTGTTTTATCGGTAGCGATTCCAACTGTTATAGTTGTAATATATAGTGCACTTCAGGAAGAAAGTATTATTTTGAAGCCTTATCAGCAAAAGAGAATTCTTGCCTGGCTCCACCCTGAAGATTATGCCACCGGTGAATCTTATCAGACATTGAATTCTATCATGGCTATAGGTTCTGGCCAGTTACTTGGCAAAGGTTATAATACAAATGAAATTACTTCTGTTTTAAATGGTGGTTTCATATCAGAATCACAGACTGACTTTATTTTTACTGTAGTAGGAGAAGAGTTTGGCTTTGTTGGTTCTGTATTAGTCGTGATTTTGCTTTGTTTGCTTGCAGTTGACTGTTTTGTCATTGCTTCACGGGCACAGGATATTGCTGGAAAACTTATAGCTTCTGGAATGGGATTTTGGATAGGTTTCCAGGGATTTCTTAATATAGGAGTTGCTACTGGAACTTTGCCTAATACAGGTATTCCTTTACCTTTTGTAAGTTCAGGTCTTACTTCACTATTAACCGTATATGCTGGTTTAGGTTTTGTATTAAATGTTGGATTACAGAGCAAAAAGTATTTGTCTTATTATTAAATAAATTTTTATAGGAGAAGGGAGTGTGCAAGAATGAATATAGCATTTGTAGCGCATGATTCAAAAAAGAAGCTTATGCAGAATTTTTGCATCGCTTATAGGGGGATTTTATCAAAAAATGAGTTGTATGCAACAGGTACAACAGGAAGATTGATTGAGGAAGTAACTAACTTAAATATACACAAGTTTCTTGCTGGACATTTAGGTGGTGAGCAGCAGATTGGTGCTGCAATCGAACATAATGAGATTGATCTTGTTATTTTTCTGAGAGATCCTTTGACACAGAAGTCTCATGAACCTGATGTGGGAAATGTTATGAGACTATGTGATATGTATAATATTCCTATTGCAACTAATCTTGCTTCTGCAGAATTACTTATAAAGTCTCTTGACAGAGGAGATCTTGAGTGGCGTGAGATATATAAATAAACTTAAATTTGCATCAATTTTTACTTGTATAACATTATTTCTGAATGGTTGTGGGGGTTCTTTTAGTCAGCCTTATACAATAAATTCATATAGCAGTAATAGTTCAGGTACAAAGCTGGAAACATTTGCATCAGATTTATGTGTTGTAAACTCAGATATTCAAATATCTGATGTTGTATTGTCCGAAAATTCCTGTGGCGGTCTTTTTGATTTAAATAAAAGAGAAACTCTTTTTGCAAAAAGTGTACATGAAAGGCTTAATCCTGCAAGTCTTACCAAGGTTATGACAGCTCTTGTTGCCTTAAAATATGGTGATCTTAGCCAGACTTTAAAGGCTACATCAAATGTTAATATAACCGAAAGTGGTGCTCAGAAAATCGGTCTGCAGGTGGGTGATACTATGACTTTGGACCAGGCCCTGCATTTACTTCTTATTTATTCAGCTAATGATGTTGCTATGCTTATTGCTGAAAATATTGGAGGCACTCTGGATCAGTTTTATGAAATGATGAATAATGAAGCAGCAGCTATAGGTGCAACTAATTCTCATTTTGTTAATCCGCATGGTCTTACAGCTGATGATCATTATGTTACATGTTATGACATGTATTTGATTTTTAATGCTGCAATGCAATACGATGAATTTCAGGAAATAATTTCTTTACCCGAATATTCGACAATTTATTACTCATCAGATGGTACAGGTGTTGATGTAAATATAAAATCTACAAATCAATATTTTAACGGAAATCAGACAGCTCCTACAGGTATTACCGTTATTGGTGGTAAAACAGGTACGACAACAGCTGCTGGACATTGTTTGATCCTACTTGCAAAAGATACATCTGGAAACCCTTATATTGCAGTAGTTTTAAGGGCTGAAGATACTTCTACGCTTTATGAGGAAATGGCTAAAATGTTAGCATCGGTTACTGGCAATTAATACAAAATATATATTGAGTTTTGTTCTCTTAAAGGATATAATTTATTTATTAGATAAAAACTTACAGGAGGGTATGCGATGGTTCAATTAATTGTTGGGAATAAAGGTAAAGGTAAAACTAAATGCCTGTTGGACAAGGTCAATACCGAAGTTAAGAATATTTTAGGCAGTGTTGTGTATCTTGATAAGAGCACAAAGCATATGTATGAGTTAAACAATAAGGTCAGACTTATTGTAGTTCCAGAATTTATGGTATCTAATACCGATGAGTTTATCGGTTTCATCAGCGGAATCATTTCTCAGGACCGCGATCTTCAGCAAATGTATTTGGATAGTTTTTTGAAAATATCATATCTTGAGGGTGCTGATATTACAGAATGTATCAAGAAGCTTGATGTTATAAGTGAGAAATTTGGAGTAGAGTTTATTCTTAGTGTTTCACTTGATGAAAGCGAAGTTCCGGCCGATATTAAAGATAAAATTGTTGTTTCATTATAAAAATTCGGAAAGCCGCGTAAACCGCGGCTTTCTTTATGCGATTGAGGTAGATGTTTTTGGCACAAAAACGTAATCAGAAAATAACTAAATATCCCAAAACTCTTAATCTGAATTTGGGAATGATCATATTTCTTGTAATCATTATTTATGTTGTTGTTTCAGTTCTTGTTTATTTAAGTAAAACACATATGGTTGGATATAGGGTGTTGGAAGGATCACTTTCTTCAGACAATGTATATTCAGGCATTGCACTTAGAACTGAAGAAGTTGTCGGGGCCACTAAAGCAGGATATGTTAATTATTTTGCAACAGAAGGTGGAAGAGTTGCTGTAGGTGATCTTGTTTATACATTAGATGAGTCCGGACAGCTTCTTGAATATTTAAAATCACAAGGCTCTGAGCAGGCAACATTATCGAATGAGGATCTTAGTGAACTTCGTACACAGATTGTTGATTTTACAACATCTTTTAATCCAAAAGAGTTTTATACAGTTTATGATTTTAAATCAAGTCTTGATGGCACGGCTCAAAAGCTTGCTAATAATAGTATTTTGAATAATATAGAAGCTCTTGGAAATTCAGAAAGTACAGTTTCGGGAATTAATTATCTAACTGCTGTTAATACGGGTATTGTTGTGTATTCAACTGATGGATATGAAACTAAGACTTGGAATGATTTGACTATAGAAGATTATGATCAGTCGAATTATACAAAGAATCAGCTTATAAATAATACACTTGTTGAAAGTGGTGATACTGTATATAAGATATGTACAGATGAAAATTGGTCAATAGTAATTCAGGAAAATGATCAGGATAAGGTACAGGAACTAATTGATCTTGGTTATGTTAAGGTCAGATTTCTAAAAAATCAGGATGAAAGCTGGGGAAAAGTTGATACATTCACAAATGATGCAGGCGATACATTTGTAAAACTTAGTTTTACAAATTCAATGATTACTTTTTGTAAAGATAGATTTTTGAGTGTTGAACTTATTACCGAAGAGCAGTCAGGATTAAAAATCCCTAATTCTGCTATTGCCGAAAAGAATTTCTTTATTGTTCCTAAAGATTATATTGTAACATCTGAAGGCGATAAGGGTGTTTTAAGAGTTGTATATGATGAACAGGGTAATGAAAGTACTGAATTTGTACAAACATCAATTTATAATGAAACTGAAGAAACATTTTATCTAGATGATGCAACGCTCAGAGCTGGTGATACCCTTATTAAAACAGATTCATCAGACAGGTTTACCGTAAGTGAGAAAGATACTCTTATAGGCGTTTATAATATGAATAAGGGTTATGCTGAGTTTAGACAGATTAGTATTTTGTATCAGAATGATGAGTATTCTATTGTAAAGTCTAATACTACTTACGGACTTAGCGAATATGACTTTATTGTTCTTGATGCTTCTACGATAGATGCATCTACTGGAAAAGCAAAAACTGAAGCTGATTCAGATAACAATACTGATAATGAGAATACTTCTTCTGATACAGATAATAATGTTAGTGAAGATGGTTCATCTACAGAAGATGCGGTTGATGATTCAGCTGAAGCTGTAAGTGATGATAGTTCAGTAAGTACATTGGAATCGGATAATGATAATTTAGAAGAAGTTGTCACTTCTACAATTGGTTCATCTGATGATTCTGCGATTTCTGAAAGCAGTGAAGCGAATAATAGTTCTGATATATCTTCAGATGCCGGAAGTTTAGATACTTCTTCAGATGAAGATGATGGAGAAATTACTTCTAAAGAAAGTGGTTTAGATGAGCAAAACGAATCATCTGAAACTGATTCTGGTACTTCTGAGGAAATAATATCGTGGGAAATTAATCAATAATCAATATGATTTTTAACATATTGACACATTTGGGAAAAAAAGTGATAATATATTTATCTATGTATTTTGAAAGTTCTTTTTGGGGCTAGTAAGGAGAGTATGAAAAAATGAGTGTGATGGATAAATTTTTAAGCGCTATGAAGCTTAGTTCTGATGATGATAATGGATATTATGACGCAGAAGATGATGGTTATTATGACAGTCCAAATATTGAGCCTATACGTAAGCCAATGGCTGTATCTAATGATGATTCATATGATAATAGCGATAAGCCTGTTAAGTCAGCTCCTCGTGTAATTAATTCACCTAAAAAGAGAAGTGTTGGTGCACCTTCTGATATGGAGGTTTGCGTTATAAAGCCTACATCTGTTGAAGAAGCAAGAGAAATTACAGAAACATTACTTGCAAATAGAACAGTAGTATTAAATCTTGAAGGTATTGATGTAGATGTAGCACAGAGAATTATCGATTTTACATCAGGTTCATGCTATGCTATTTCCGGTAATCTTCAGAAAATTTCCAGATACATATTCATTGTTACACCTAAGAGTGTTGATATTTCAGGAGATTTCCAGGAAATGATTTCTGGTGGAGCTTTTGAAGGTTCTGCAGTTTCTGGTGGTCCTCAGACATTATAATATACATAAATTTATTTTTACTTGCATTATTGATTTTATTTTTAAATATAATATTGGCAGAAGCGATTCTTTTGCTTCTGCCTTTTTTTGAATTATAAAGACATTAATAGGGAGACAGATATGAGTGAAGTTTTGACAGTTAATTATGATGAAAAACCATGCTATGATATTATTTTTACAGATAATTTTGGTATACTTGGGGACAAAATTTCTGAACTTGGATTTGAGGGAAGAAAAGTATGTATCGTTACAGATTCTAATGTAAAGCCTTTATATGCCAATGAGGTTTTGAATGTTATTGAGCCACACTGTTCTTTTACATGTGTCTACGAATTACCAGCTGGTGAGAATAATAAGAATCTTGATGAAATCAGTAAAGTTTATGAGTTCCTGATTGAAAATCATTTTGATAGGAATGATTTGTTGCTTGCGCTTGGTGGCGGTGTTGTAGGCGATATGACAGGGTTTATTGCCTCTACATATCTTAGAGGTATTGCATTTATTCAGATTCCTACAACTTTACTTGCGCAGGCAGATAGTAGTATAGGCGGTAAGACTGGTGTAGATTTTAAAGGTTACAAGAATATGGTTGGAGCATTTTATATGCCAAGACTAGTTTATATGAACTTAAGCACACTTAAAACACTTGATGGAAGACAATATGCATCAGGTTTTGCTGAAATTATGAAACATGGTCTTATAAAGGATCAGAAGTTTTATATATGGTTATTAGATCATATTTATGAGATCAATGACAGGGAAATGGATACGTTGATTCCAATGCTTAAAAAGAGTTGTAGCGTTAAAAAAGCTGTTGTTGAAAACGATCCTAAGGAAAAGGGAGAAAGAGCGCTTCTTAACTTTGGTCATACACTGGGCCATGCTATTGAAAAGGCTCGCAATTTTGAACTGTTTCATGGTGAATGTGTAGCTCTTGGATGTATAGCAGCATCTTTTATCTCCTGGAAAAGAAATCTGATTTCTATGGATGATTATTATGAGATAAGAGATATGTTTGTTCCATTTAATCTGCCAATTTCTGTTGATAATATTGATATTGATGAAGTTATTAATAATACAAAATCAGATAAGAAGGTTGATTCAAAGGCTGTTAAATTCATACTCCTTAATAAGATTGGTAAGGCATTTATTGATACAACCGTTACAGAAGATGAAATGAGAAAAGCTCTGGAAGAAATTTTATGGGTTGAAGATAACGAATAAGGAAATATAGATTATGCTTAGCAAAAAGAAAAAAATTTTATTGATTGTAGATCTGATTGCAATAATAATTTTAATTGCAATTGACCAGATTACAAAATTACTTGCAGTTAAATATTTGTATGAAAAGAGTGCTTTTGTTCTTATACCTGGAGTTTTGGAACTTAATTTTTTAAAGAATAGTGGTGCTGCATTTGGAATTTTACAGGATCAGAAGGTCTTTTTTATATTAGTTGCAATTATGATACTTGTTGTTATTGCTTATGTATTATTCAGACTTCCAGATGATAAGAAATATAATATTATGCATGTACTTTTGGTAATGATTTCAAGTGGTGCTGCAGGAAATATGATTGACAGAATTATGAATGATTATGTTGTTGATTTTATTTCATTTGTAATTATAAATTTTCCTATTTTTAATGTAGCAGATATATATGTTACTGTTTCAACTGTTGTGTTTGTGATTTTATTTTTATTTTATTACAAGGAAAAAGACTTTGATTTTCTTACCTTTAAGCAGCAAAGAAAATACAGAGAATTTAAATGATGACACATACTTTTAATTATTCAGTTACAATTGAATATGAAGGATTAAGGGTAGATAAGGTAATCAGCCTTATTTTACCTGACTTATCAAGAAGTTATATTAAAAAGCTTATTGATGATGATAAGGCAACAGTTAATGGCAAGAAGGTAAAGCCAAGTACAGTGGTCTATGAGGGTGATAATATAATTCTGGACATTCCTGAAGCTCAGACTCCGGAAATTGCTGCTGAAGATATTCCTTTGGATATTATATTTGAGGATAAGGATATACTTATTGTTAATAAGCCCAAAAATATGGTTGTTCATCCTGCTGCCGGGCATTATTCAGGCACGCTTGTAAATGCAGTTATGTATCATTGTGGAGATGATCTGTCCGGAATAAACGGTGTTATGAGGCCTGGTATTGTTCACAGGATAGATAAAGATACTACAGGCTCAGTTATTATTTGTAAAAATGATAATTCTCATAAAGAAATTGCCGGGCAGCTTAAGGAACACAGCATAAATCGTATTTATCATGCATTATGTTATGGAATCATTAAGGAAGATGAAGGTACAATTGATGCACCAATTGGCAGAAGTCAAAATGACAGAAAAAAAATGGCTGTTGTTTCAGATCTTTCTCATGGAAAAAGTGCAGTTACACATTATAGAGTTTTAAAAAGATTTGAAGAAGATAAGATAACATATATCGAGTGTAAACTTGAAACTGGAAGGACTCATCAGATCAGAGTTCATATGAATCATATCGGTCATCCTTTATTGGGAGACGAGACTTATGCTCCATCAAGAAAAAGCAGGTTTAAATTAAATGGACAATGTCTGCATGCTAAAATTCTGGGATTTAAACATCCTGTTACTGGCGAATATATAGAGACAGATGCACCTTTGCCTGAATATTTTAAGCATTTATTAGATATTCTCAAATAATTTGTGACAATTCAGTTTAAATATCTTATAATATATATTATAAATGGTTATTTATACTCATAAAAGTTCTAGGCTTATTTCTATCTGGCCGGGCTAAAAATTGAATACAGAATAAATGTTTACCGGAGGTGATGACATGAATACTGTTATTACGATTGGACGTCAGTTTGGATCAGGAGGTAGAGAAATTGGTGAATTAGTAGCTAAGCATTTCGATATTAAATGCTATGACAAGGAACTGTTATCCAGAGCTGCTGCTGATAGTGGATTTTGTACAGAGATGCTTCAAAATCATGATGAAAAACCAACTAATTCATTCCTATATAATTTAGTAATGGATACTTATTCATTTGGCTATAATTCTTCAAGCTTTGTTGATATGCCAATTAGTCACAAGGTATTTCTGGCTCAGTTTGATACTATTAAAAATATTGCTAATGAGGGGCCCTGCGTAATAGTTGGACGTTGTGCAGATTATGCTCTTAGCGAGTTTCCTAATGTGTTAAATATCTTTATATATGCAGATGAAGATTCAAAGATTGAAAGAGTAATGAATAGATTTAAGGATCTTGTTTCTGAAGATAAAGCAAGAGAAATGCTTATTAAAAAGGATAAACAGAGGCAGAGCTATTATAACTATTATTCATCTAAGAAATGGGGCAGAGCTGATAGTTATGATTTATGTATAAATTCCAGCAAATTAGGAGTTGAAGGGACTGCAGAATTTATTTGTCAATATATTGAAGATTATGAGAAACGTCAATAATTTATTTGATAAGAGATTAAAGCTGTTGCATTTGCAACAGCTTTTTTGTATGTTAAATATTGCGCACATTGCGCATTTTTTGTATTTAATTTTAACAAAAAATTTATATTTGTTTTATAAAAATAGTCAATTTACACAAAGCAAGGCGAAATGATACTATATTTCTGTAAAAAATATTCAATATGCACATGTTTTAAAAATATGACTATATTATCATATGTGACGTGATTTGCGCAATGAGTTGCGCAAAAAATGATTGGATATATAATTTTATGGGGTTTTAGAAAGGGATATAGTTATGAAAGGGAAGAGATTTTTGACAAAAAGTTTTGGTGTTTTTTTTGCTGTAGGCTTGATTATAAGCTCAATACCATCTAATGTTTTAGCTTCTGAAGAAATAAAAGAAATTGAAATTGAAGAAATTACTTCTTCATCGGGCGATGGTTTTGAAAAAACTTCTTTGATTACAAATGGAGATTTTGAGACAAATAGTTTAGATGGGTGGAATATTG
>JAILEJ010000313.1 GCA_024688095.1 Butyrivibrio sp. | reverse complement strand
ATTGTGGAATATCTTGAACAAACTACAACATCTTGTGTTTATTTATTTTTTATAATCTATGTCCAAAAAAGTATTGAGATTAGTGGGTTTTTGGCTTATAATCAACTTAGGTGGTAAAAAGTGGCAAAAAGTGGATGAAAGTGGTATAAAAGTGGGAAATACATTTAGAGGCGAATATTCTCATACGATTGATGCCAAAGGCCGACTAATCATACCTTCAAAATTTCGCGAGAGTCTTGGTGAAAATTTCGTAGTAACAAGGGGATTAGATGGCTGCCTTTTTGTGTTCACTTCTGAAGGATGGGACGAATTTGAATCCAAGATTCAGGTACTTCCTATAGATAATAAGGATGCCAGAATGTTAAGCCGTTTCTTTATTGCCGGAGCAGCAGATGCTGAAGTTGATAAACAGGGAAGAATAAATATCCCGGCAAATCTTATACAGCATGCAGCAATTGAAAAAGATGCAGTTATCGCGGGTGTTGGTGGAAGACTTGAAATCTGGAGTAAGGAAAGATGGGAAATGTCTACAACATTTGATGATATTGATGATATCGCGGCTAAGATGTCACAGTACGGACTGTCAATTTAAATAATAAAAAATGATATGGAGATAAAAAGTGGAATTCAAACATTATTCCGTTCTTCTTGATGAAGTAATTGAAAATTTGAATATTAAGCCAAACGGGATATATGTTGATGGAACACTAGGCGGTGGCGGTCATTCTTATCATATAGCTGAAAAGCTTACTGAGGGAGGTAGGCTGATCGGAATAGATCAGGATGAGGAAGCTATTGCTGCAGCAACTAAGAGACTCGAACCTTTTGCAGACAGAGTTACTATCATCAGAGACAATTATGAAAACGCTGTAAAGAGACTCTCTGAGATAGGTGTTACAAAAGTTGATGGAATCCTTTTGGATCTTGGGGTTTCTTCATATCAGCTGGATAATGTCGAAAGAGGTTTTTCCTACAAGTATGACACTGAGCTTGATATGAGAATGGACAAGAGGCAGACTCTTACAGCAAAGGAAATAGTCAATAATTATTCAGAAATGGAGATTTTCCATATCATAAAAGATTACGGCGAAGATAAATTTGCCAAGAATATAGCTAAGCACATAGTTAAAAGCAGAGAAGAAAAGCCTATTGAGACAACATTTGAATTAAATGAAATCATAAAGGCTGCAATACCTGCAAAGATGAGAGAGAAAGGAGGTCACCCGTCAAAGAGAACTTATCAGGCTATTCGCATAGCGCTTAACAGAGAGCTTGATGTGCTCGAGAATTCACTGGATGGATTTATAGATATACTAAATCCTGGCGGTAGATTTTGTGTGATTACTTTCCATTCATTAGAGGACAGAATCACAAAAGTGAATTTTAAGAGAAATGAAAATCCATGTACATGTCCGCCGGAATTTCCGGTTTGTGTATGCGGGAAAACTTCCAAAGGTAAGGTTATAACAAGAAAGCCAATCCTTCCAAGTGAAGAAGAATTAGAAGCTAATAGCAGATCAAAGAGTGCAAAGCTCAGAGTATTTGAGCATATTTGAGGGAATATGTTCAAGGAGTGAAAGGTATTTAGGGGATAAATATTTTTTTAATGACACAGTTTTTTTATGAGGGGCTACCCAAACCGGGGAATGAGGATTAGTTATGGAAAAATATATTGAAGGAAATACTGTCAGAAAAGACGACTTATTAAGAGAGGACTATAGAAGAAGAGAAGAAAGACGCCTTATAAAGCTTGAAAATGAGAGACATGCAAATGCAAAAAGAGCAAGTATTGGCAATCTTATATTTATGGTACTTGCAGTTGCAGCTACATGCGCTATACTTGTTTCATATATAACAATCCAGGCTACAGTACGCAGCAGTGTAAAAAATATTGCTGAGCTTGAAAGCACACTTAATACAATGAAACAGGATAATGATGAGGCTTATAATAAGGCTAATAGCAGTCTTGACCTGGAAGAGATAAAGAGAATTGCCATTCAGGAATACGGCATGACTTACGCAAGCGAAGGTCAGATAATCACATATTCGGATGAAGGCGGCAACGACTATGTTCGTCAGATTGCACCGATTCCCAGTGATGGTGAATAAATAGGAAGGACGTCCGAATAGCAGTATGAATAAAAGAAGAAAACATAAACAGAAATTTACAACAGGAATGAAGACGAAGCTAGTAGTGCTATTTATATTTGTACTACTGGCTTTTGTTGGGTTAGGAATAAGGCTTTCACTTATTACCAGAAATAATGGCGAAGAGTATGAAAAACAGGTTCTCTCGCAGCAGGAATATGATTCAGTTACACTTCCATTTAGAAGAGGTGAGATTACAGATGCAAATGGAACTGTTCTTGCATATAGTGAAAAAGTTTATAATGTAATTCTTGATGTTAAGCAGCTTTTATATGATGAAGAATACCTTGAACCTACAATAGCAGCTCTTTCTAGCAATCTTGGGTTTGATGAAAGTGAGATTAGAACTTTTATATCAGAAAATCCAACATCCCAGTATCATGTGCTTGCAAAAGAGATGAGCTATGATCAGGTAAAAAGCTTTATGGATCTTCAAACATCTGGAACAGATACATATGACCATAATATACAGGGCGTATGGTTTGAGGAAACTTATATAAGAAAATATCCAAACGGATCTATGGCAAGTGACGTAATTGGATTTACAACAAGTGATAATAATGGCCTTTATGGTCTTGAAGAATATTATAATGATGTTTTATCAGGAACACCCGGAAGAGAATATGGATATATAGATGAGGATACCAATCTTGAGCGTACTACAATTCCTGCAACTGATGGAAACAGCATTGTTACAACGATAGATGGTAATCTTCAGAATATAGTTGAGAAATATCTTGCACAATACAATGAAGAACATAAGAATGAAGTTCGCGAAGGTAATGGCGCAAACAATGTCGGATGTATCATGATGGATGTTGATACGGGAGATGTTCTTGCAATGGCAAGCTATCCCGGCTTTGATCTTAATGATACAAGGAATATCGAAAGTCTTATAGGTATTCCTATGGTTGATATCAATGGAAATAAAACTGGTGAATATATTACAGCAGAAAATGTCGAGACACTCGAAGGCGACCTTCTTCTTCAGAATTTTAACAGCTTATGGAGAAACTTTTGTATAACTGATACTTATGAGCCTGGATCAGTTGCAAAGCCTTTTACAGTTGCAACTGGACTTGAAACAGGTGTTATTACAGGAAATGAAGTATATCAGTGTAATGGTTATCTCGAAGTTGGCGGTTTTAAAATTAAATGTCATAACACATATGGACATGGTCC
>JAILEJ010000258.1 GCA_024688095.1 Butyrivibrio sp. | reverse complement strand
TCCAATATGATTTGGTTTATTTGGTTTTGGTGCTTTATCATTCTTATAATAAAAAGATGCGTTCCCCATTTTCTCTCCTTAAAATCTTTGTTCCTTTATTATTACTGCTTTTTTACATTTTTACAATAACACAAAAAAAAGAAGTTCTTTCGAACTTCTTTTTTTATAATGTTCCCGATGCGATTCGAACCCACGACCTTTGCGTTTTGGTCGGCAGCGATTTTTCTCTCTTTTGAAATGTTCCCGACGGGATTCGAACCCACGGCCTTTGCGTTTTGGTCGGCAGCGATTCTTCTCTCTTTTGAAATGTTCCCGACGGGATTCGAACCCACGGCCTTCCGCTTAGGAGGCGGACGCTCTATCCTGCTGAGCTACGGAAACATGACCTTTATTATCCTAACATATCAAAAATTGATATTCAAGACTTGTTTTGATTCTCCGCTTTTACATTATGTTTCATGCGGATAATTTATATACCCCTGGAGCCATATTGTTCCTTTGAATCTTCTGCCTGGCATAGGTTCACCTAAAAGGTCCTGGTCATTTATACATACATCAAGTACCAGCTCATTACATTTAACAGACATAACATAAATATTTTCACCTGTTATACGATTTCTTTTTTTACTGACTTCTTTTATCTCTCCCATAATTGAATATTGATCGCACTCAACTCCATATGGCATAAAATAACTGTCAACAAGCGAAAATACATCTTCATGTTTTATTTTTTTTGATATCGTTGTATACAAATCCATATCATCTAAAGTCAAATCTTCTATAGCTGATTCATCACCATTTTTGGCTGCAGTTATAAGTTTATTTCTTTTAATCAGTCTGGATTTTAATTTTTCTTCTTCATCCTCTGTTTTGTATATCGGCATTATTATCTGACCTTTTAAAGATAATGCCGAAAGTGTAAGTGTTGTTCCTTTTACAGGAAATTTATCTTCGTTAGCAAGCTTTATATATGGAATCATATTTTGAAGATAAAAAATAAGTGTAACTCCAACTCTTATTTCATCACATACACCAGCATAAGATTCATCTGAAGCATGTCTTTCAACTGTAATATCTGAATTTGATGAAATCGTGGTTCCTCTCAGATATGGATAATAATAGTCATAACTGAATTTGTCTTCTTCATCAAATTCACCAACTACACATAAACCAATTCCATCGGTGAAGTCCTTGCAAAATTCCGCTGTTATATTATCACTATCCTTTGTTACATAGGATCTCGTATCTGCAGTTTGTATCGTATTCATTATAAGTTCTTTTAAATCTCTTTTATCTCTTAGCTTACTAAATCCTATAGCTCTAAGAAATTTGTGCATGGGCTCACCTCCTTTTCTAAAATATTATTGGGGGTAAATATTATTTTACCCCCAAATTAGATTTTATACTATATAAATTATTATAATATTAGTTTTATACAATTAAATATTTTGTTTTAAAATCTTTTTTCAAAAAAATTATTTTACTTCAAGAACTGTTTTTCCACCCATATATGGCTGAAGAGCTGTAGGAACTTTGATGCTTCCATCTTCCTGTAAGTTGTTTTCAAGGAAAGCGATAAGCATTCTTGGTGGTGCAACTACTGTATTATTAAGTGTGTGTGCAAGATAGTTTCCATCTTTTCCCTTAATTCTGATCTTAAGTCTTCTAGCCTGTGCATCTCCAAGATTTGAACAGCTTCCTACTTCGAAATATTTCTGCTGTCTTGGTGACCATGCTTCAACGTCGCATGATTTACATTTAAGATCTGCAAGATCTCCTGAACAACATTCCAATGTTCTTACTGGAATATCAAGTGATCTGAAAAGATCTACTGTATTCTGCCAAAGCTTGTCATACCACATTTTTGATTCTTCAGGTTTACATACTACAATCATTTCCTGCTTTTCAAACTGATGAATTCTGTATACGCCTCTTTCTTCGATACCATGTGCACCTTTTTCTTTTCTAAAGCATGGTGAATATGAAGTAAGTGTCTGTGGCATTTCTTCTTCAGGAATAATCTGATCTTTGAACTTACCAATCATTGAGTGCTCACTTGTTCCGATAAGATAAAGGTCTTCACCTTCAATCTTATACATCATTGCATCCATTTCCGGGAAACTCATAACACCTTCAACAACGTTACCATGAATCATGTAAGGTGGGATGCAATATGTAAATCCTCTGTCAATCATAAAATCTCTTGCATATGAAAGAACTGCTGAATGTAATCTTGCAATATCTCCCATAAGATAATAGAATCCATTACCTGCAACTCTTCTTGCTGCATCAAGATCTATTCCTTTAAGCTTTTCCATTATTTCTGTGTGATATGGAATTTCAAAATCTGGTACTACCGGATCACCGTATTTCTGAATCTCAACATTTTCAGAATCATCTTTTCCGATTGGTACACTTGAATCTATCATCTGAGGAATTATCATCATTTTCTTGGTAATTTCTTCTTCAACCTGTCTCTGCTTCTCTTCAAGCTCTTCAAGTCTCTTTGCATTCTTGGCAACTTCTTCTTTCTTTGCCATTCCTTCTTCTTTTTTACCCTGTGCCATAAGTGCACCAATTTCTTTTGAAATTGTATTTTTCTTTGCTCTTAAGTCATCAGCTTCCTGCTGTATTTCTCTTCTCTCAGAGTCAAGTGCAATCACTTCATCTACTAAAGGAAGTTTACTATCCTGAAACTTATTCTTAATATTCTGCTTTACAGCCTCTGGATTTTCTCTTACAAATTTAATATCTAACATTTTTGCCTCCATTATATATGTTTAATAACATTATTAACTTTTTTACTGAGCAAGTGCTTCATCAAGCGCCTGTCTCTCTTCTTCACCAAGTTCTAACTTACTTTTTCCATTTATTATTTCTTTTGTATATGAATAGCATCCTTCTGCACTATGAACTGAATTCATGAGGAAACCATTATTGTTTTCATCAAGAAGTGCCAGTGAAAAACTCAGCTGTCCTCCCATCTGATTAAACGCATCATATTTTACTATACCCATCTTCTGAAAACAATAGGATACTCTCTTATATAAGTCATCAATTTCTTTTTTATTTTTTTCTGTTTCATTTTTAATAAACTTGTTATCTTCAAAAAGTCCTACAATTTCATTTTCAAGACTTTCTGCTTCCTTGCCACCCATGAAATTGCTTATTCTTTTTTCCATTTTTTTTATTTTAGAATTCTGTAATATTAGTAAGACTAACAATATTATAATTACTACTATTAAACCAATAAAAATATATGCAGGATCTAATCCACCTAGACCTATCATATTAAATAAATTACTATCCATATTCTTTCCCCATTTATTATTGTAATTAGTTAAATATATTTAATTAAAATATATGAAGTATATTAAATATTTTTTATTTAATTTTCTATATTATATTTCCTATACTTTTTATATATATTATATTTTATACATCATAATATGTTATATTTTTTTATTCTCTTATATTTACTTATACTTCTGTAACTACATTTGATAAGATATCAATTATTTTTTCCAGGTCATCTGTATTATAGAATTCTACTTCTACTTTTCCAGTTCCATCACCTTTTGGATTTATAGATACTTTAGTTCCTACTGCCTGGCTACATTTCTCTTCATATTCTTTATATATAACTTCCAGACTGGATGTTCCTTTTATATCTACTTTTTTCTTCTTCTGTTTTCCAAGAGACTTAACTAACTTTTCTGTTTCTCTAACACTTAATCTTTCATCAAAGATTTTTTCTGCCAGTTTGGTTTGCTCTTCTGTATCTTCAATTGTTATTAGTGCTCTTGCATGACCTGTAGATAATTTACCATCAATTATCATTTGCTGAACTGCATCACACAATTTTAAAAGTCTCATTGAGTTTGTTACTGCAACTCTACTCTTAGATACTCTTTCTGCAACTTCATCCTGCTTTAAGTCAAATTCTGTCAGGAGTCTTTTATAAGCAAGTGCTTCTTCAATTGGATTAAGATCTTCTCTTTGAATATTTTCAATAAGAGATATTTCTACAATTTCAAGTTCAGATAGATTTTTAATTATTACAGGTACTTCTTTAAGTCCTGCTTTATTTGCTGCTCTCCATCTTCTTTCACCTGCAATTATTTCATAATGGTCTTTTCTATCCTGTACTACTATTGGAGATAGTATTCCATATTTACTAATACTATCTGAAAGTTCTAATAATTTATCTTCATCGAATTCTTTTCTTGGCTGTTCTCTATTAGGTTCTACTTTTGTAATATTTACTAATTGTACCTGGCCATCTGATATTTCTTTTTCAATTTTCTTCTTACTTTTTTCTGCAGATTCTGGTGTTATAAGTGCATCAATACCTTTTCCCAATCCGCGTTTTGCTCCAGCTTTTGGTGCCATATATTTTTTCCTCTTTCTCTAAAATATTTATCTATTATTGTATGAATAATTAAAATATTCTTCTAATAATATATAATCAAAATTCTCTACTTATTACTTCTTCTGCTAATAATCTATATGCTTCTGCTCCTGATGATTTAGAATCATATAAATTTATTGGCATACCATAACTTGGTGCTTCAGCTAATCTTATATTTCTAGGAATAATTGTCTTATAAATATTTTCATTTACATGCTCTTTAACATTCTCAACTACCTGCAATGAAAGATTTGTTCTTGAATCGAACATAGTAAATACTACACCTTCCATTTCAAGATCTGGATTTAACCTATTTTTTACAAGATTAACTGTATGTATTAACTGACTTAATCCTTCCAATGCATAGTATTCACACTGAATTGGAACTAGTACTGTATCAGCTGTTGTCATTGCATTTATTGTGAGCATACTTAAAGATGGAGGACAATCAATAATTATATAATCATAGTCTTGTCTCACTTTAGCAATTTCATTTTTTAATATATATTCTTTCTTATCTACGTCAATAAGTTCTATTTCGGCTGCAGCCAGATTTACGTTCGATGGAATTATATCAACATCATCAACTATATCTTTTTGAATACAATTATTGATATCACTTTCACCGATAAGTAATTCATATATAGAATGTTCAAGTAGATTTTTATTTAAACCAAAACCACTAGTTGTATTTCCCTGTGGATCAATATCCACTACTAATACTCTCTGACCTTTTTCAGCAAGTGCTGCTGATAAATTTATTGATGTTGTAGTCTTACCAACACCGCCTTTCTGATTGGCAATAGCTATTATTCTACCCATATTCCTCCTCTTTTCTATCATGTTTCACATTTATAAACCAATATATTGGGTATATTTGTTTCACGTGAAACAATTTATTGTGTTTATATTTTAAATTAAAAGTAATGTTTCACGTGAAACTTAGAAAATGTGAAACATAACTAATAAACACAATAAATTGTTTCACGTGAAACAAATATACCCAATATATTGGTTTATAAATGTGAAACATGATAGAAAA
>JAILEJ010000131.1 GCA_024688095.1 Butyrivibrio sp. | reverse complement strand
GGACATTTCTTTTCGTGGAATTTGAATTGTTGTAAGGAGTGGCTTGGTATTTTGCGACTCATCAATATTATCTATAGCTATAACTGAGATGCTTTCTCTTATATTCTTTTTTTCCTTTGAAAGCTGTTCTAACACAGCGATTGCGGTTATATCATTTGCACAGAAAATTGCAGAAAAGTCGAGTTCTCCGGATTTCTTTAAAGTAAGGAGCGCATTAAATGCCGCCTTTCCCTCTTCGAAGCTTTGCTCTGTCTGACGTACAAGATTCATATCAAGTGCAAAGCCATGCCTGATAAGTGCTTCACAGTATCCATCATAACGACTCTCATATGAGCAGTTGCCTATATATGCAATATCTGTGTGACCTAGAGATACCAGATGATTTATGGCTATTTCTGCAGCTTTTTTTCCATCACATATAACTTCATCTACGTTGAATTTCATAGGGTTACGCCATATTCCTACGATATTGGGGTTGGCCTTTTCAATTTGTGCATATAATTTCTTGCTGCATCTTCCAAGAATTATTATTCCATCGCTTGATGCGATATCCTTGTCTATATTGTCGTTGGTATAGAGAACCTTATCGATTACAGCTCTTTTTTTGAAGACTTCCTCTTCAATGCTTCTAAACAGTTCATAGAAAAACGGATCCTTATCCAGAGAAGATATTCTGGCAATAACTACCGAGAAGTGGAGAACAGAAGTGGCAGAGTCATTTGAATGCTTGGAAGATATTCCGGAAGTGGACATACTGCTGTATTGGGAATTTTCTGCATACATTGAACCTCTGGAGGAACTGCTTGCATGCGTTGAATTTTTGTCTGCATTATTTGAATTGTTATTGCAGTTTCCGCTATTATTTGTAATTTTTCTGGAACTGTTTTTTTTCTTGTCTCTTCTTGAAACGTTTTGCAGAGATCTTGCAGCTTCATTTGGAAGATACCCCATTTCTCTTGATACTTCCCAGATCCTGTCCTTTAGCTGCTTTGATGCACACTTGGTTGATGGATCATTCAAAACCCTTGATACAGTAGATATTGATGAATTTGTAAGTTTTGCAATTTCTTTTAAAGACATAACGCTCCTTTCTGGCTGCTTACGCTATGAATAAAGTCTTTGTTTTTTGGTTGTTTATGCTATGAATAAAGTTTTTGTTTTTGGATGCTTATGCTATGAATAAAGTTTTTGTTTCTGGTTGTTTTGGCAAAGCTTGTCTGCTGTATTTCATAACTATAATACTTCTAGAATGCAAATAGTCAGAATGTAGTCAGAACTTTAATTCGATATAAAACTACACGCAGTTAAATACTTATTTTGCTTTCATTTTTTTTATTTCTTTGATATTAGGATAGGAATTAACATCACACTCCCCACACCATTCCAATATTCTGTTTTAGCTCATGAAGAATTAAAAAAAAGCTTTGAACTCATCCCTTTTCAAATTTCTTTGATATCAGGAATTAGCCTTGCCTATATAACTATTCTTGTATAAAAGTTACTGATGAAATATACGAAATTTGAACTTCCTGCAGTAATGAAACAGTAAAACATCTGAGTACTATTGCTGAAAACTATAAAACAAGAATTCTGGCAGTTATATTTATCAATAAAAGGTAAAGCAAGCATTAAGAAGAGCTGAAGTAAGGAATAATCAGCAATTCATATAAAATAAGGCAAACGTTTGCTTTAATAATAGCACAGTGTTATATAGATAAACAAGTCTTAAAATGCAGAGAATATGGGATGTTCATAAATAGAGAATTGCAGAAAGTTTGTAGAGAAAAGAAAATAAAACAAATATCCAAATGAAAATAAGACATAGAATATAAAAAAATTAACTTGACATCAAGGAGAAAACCCAATAAATACAAGGAATAACAACAAGATAGTAAAAGCAAACGTTTGCTTTAATATGCTTTGAAATGATAGAAAAATTTCTTTAATATATAAAATGTAAAAAAGAGTTGATAAAAATTCATGCATGAAAAATATGATTTAAATTGAAATGTAATGTATATGTATAGTTCAATTTATTAAAGAAACAAGTTAATTATACGTGTAAAACCAAAAGCAAGAAATAAAACACAAGCAAAATAAAACCAAAAGCAAGAAATAAAACCAAAAGCAAGAAATAAAACCAAAGCAAAAATAAAACGCAAGAAAAAAGCAAAGTCAAAATAATTAGAATGAACGTCACGATTCAGAGGGAGGCATTATGAAAAAATTATTTGGAGTAAAGAATATTTCAAAGAAAGTAATATCAGCAGTACTTGTGGGAAGTATGGTTGCAGCAATGGCTACAGGATGTGGAAGTAGTTCATCAGGGGATGCATC
>JAILEJ010000216.1 GCA_024688095.1 Butyrivibrio sp. | reverse complement strand
TTGTAAGAGTCGATAAGCACAGATTATTTAAGAGACCGGTCACATTCACTCTGGGATCATACGGATTTCCTGATAATGGAACAGTTATCATGAAGTTTGAGGAAGAAAATGCCAAAGCAATTATAATGTCAGGAAAGGATTCACAGGGCAATTATAAGCAGATGGCTATGACTGTTTATAATGGATTTGCTGATATTGATATAGTCGCAAGTGAAGGTACAAACCCTGATTCGGAAAAATCAATTGTTATTTATGGAGCTGCTGATTTTAATAATCAATATGATAGTTCTGAATCTTATATAATGGTATCACAGGTACTTACAAGAGAAGGTTCTACACCATTTACAAGGGATGAGATATTTAGCATTGCAAGTATCGAAAATACCGACAGGGCTGGCACCGGTAGTTATGGAGATACTATTATTACATTAAAAGATGGAACAAAGAAAGTTATTAATTTTGAACAGATAGAAGGAAAGCTTACTTTATAATAAGCTTTACCTTTTCTGTAAAGTATATCCTTGTTCTATAAAGCGTATCCGGCCACGCACTTAAAAGTCTTGGATCGGTTATGCTTACTTTTTCACAATTAACTTTTTGAATATTATTTAATTCTATCACTGAGTCTCCGCAGATTAGTCTGGAGTTGTCGTTTTCTGAGATGATGACGCTTTCCCTGGTCATAAGTGTCAGTGCGATTAGTCCTGAATAGTCTGTGGAGTCTTCTATTATAAGACCATCATTACTAAGTGAAACTGACCTTAGATATTTCCCAAGCGATTTTACAGGTCTGCTATTATTTAATCCGTTATATGCACCAGCTATGTCCATTAACAGACCTGATTTATCAGGGTATGTTTCCATAATATTTGCTGCAAATTCTTTTCCCGGAAGCTGCATATATTTCTCACCTTCAGGATCAAATTCCGGGAGATTATGCCATGAAGATTGCATAGTCCATATTTCATATCGCTGATTAGAAAAAGTTTTTCTGGTATAGCTTTCAACTCCGATATCTATAAGGGACGGTTCTCCATTTTTGTACAAAGTGATACTGCCTACATCATTGTGGTTATGGCTATCATCATTGTTTCCAGCTTTTATTCCGGCTACATACATTCCATTATCCGAGCAGACTTTCATAAGTCCAACTGATGGATAAAAATGGTATTGATTAATGTTGGAGTAGGATATAGCGGCATTGCAAACCTGATTTCCATAATATGCAGTTAAAAGTTGGTAAAAAAGATTTATTCCTTCACTATCATCCTGAACATTAAACTTATATGGATCCGGGTCAAAAGAAAAATCTGATGCAGCAAAGGCTGCCAGAAAATCACTTCCCACATATTTTCCAAAGAGGTGTTCGCGAACGCTTCTACGTCCTGCAATAGGGCTACAATCAGCAAAATTAAGATAATATTTTCCACTTACATGCATGTGTGCAATATATTCAGCAATGTTTCTTATCTTAGTTTCTTTTTTATAATGATCAAATTTTCCAGGGGCCATTTTGTCGAGGATATAAAGTGCACCAAAAAGACATAGGCCAGCATGCCTATAATATTGAGCACCTTCACTGCAACAGCCATCTTCACCATAGTCCTTTAAAAAGAATCCGATTGACTTATCTGCTTTATCAATTGCAAAATTTGTATATTCCGAATCATCATTTTTTAGTATGGAGGTAGACAGTAGGATGTTTTGGGTGCACCAGACAGTCCAATTACACATTGGTTCGTCATCGTGTCCCATCCACCAGAAGTGTGTTGTTTTATATGGGATGAAAATTCTTCTTTCAAGCTCATATTCGATTCTGGATTGTATTCCTGGATAGGTAGCTTCTAAATTGTCTCCGGCGACACGATATACCATGGATAAAAGAGCTCCGGTTTCTGCAGCAAATAAATCTATTACAGGGCGGGAAACATCAGGGAGAGGAAGCTGAGGTTTGTCTCTGTAATAACTGTTATGTGCGGGCAGACACCAGGAACTTTCCTCACATATTGCCCAGATTAATTCAGCTATATGTGGGAGCACACTTCCATTATTCACGATACCTTCATACATAACTAATGTTACTAAAAACTTGCGTCTTGTGAAGAAGTTATGTTCAAAATTTACCCTGTTACCATTTTGTATAAATTCGCACCAAAGTTGCAGGGGTAGTTCTGGAATTCCCTCTGATGATAACTGTGAAACTATTTCATTACCTTTATTTATGATCAGTTCTTTTTTATAGATATTGTTCCAAAAGTCTCTGTTGCTGTAATTAAATTCGTTAAACATTATAAACACCCCTTTTTGAATAGAATTCATTAAACATAGTATCAAATAGCAATTTTTTTGTATATACAAATAATTGTTAAAATTACCCAAAAATACATTTGTATAATTGTTGCTTTGGTCAATTCGTACAAAAAGTATTGACAACAACGAATCACTTGTATAAGATTATAGTATGAAATCGGTTTCAAAAAGAAATCGTAGTAAAAAATACACAAATAACTGTGAATTAAGTGTGAAAAGAATGAATAAAAAATGAACAAATCGGGTATATGATGTGAAAAAGTCAAAAATATGTTTTAAAGGAAAAATATTTTTGAACCATTCAGAAACCGATTTCAGCAAAAGAAATATATGTATCAAAAACAGGAGGGTCTATGGAAAGTAAAAGTGTTACAAAGAAGGGGAAAGTCCAGACATCTCAGATGACTTTTGGGCAAAAGATTTGGAGAAATAGAACATTATTATTCATGTGCCTTCCGGCGATTGTTTTCTTTATTGCATTTAGCTATGCACCGTTACCTGGAATATGGGTTGCGTTTGTTAAATATAATTATCGAGATGGAATTTTTGGAAGCAAATTTGTAGGAATGCAGAATTTTGAATTTCTGGCACAATCCGGTAAATTATTACAGCTTACCAAAAATACAATTTTATACAATCTTGCATTTATAATTCTTGGAAACCTGGTTGCAGTAGTAATGGCAATACTTCTTAATGAAATGCAGAGCAAAATATTTAAGAAGGTATCTCAGACAATGATGTTCCTGCCATACTTTATTTCACAGGTTCTTGTTGGACTTTTAGTATTCAATCTTCTTAACTATGATACAGGATTTGTAAATACAATTCTTGTAAAGCTTGGAATGGAACCATGGGGACCATATTCTGATAAAGGCGTCTGGCCGGTTCTGCTTGTAATTATTCATCTATGGCAGACAACAGGATACAATTCAGTTGTTTATTTCGCATCAATATGTGGTATAGATGAAGAAATTGTGGAAGCTGCAAGAGTTGATGGTGCAAATGGTTGGCAGAAGATTTGGTACATTATTCTCCCAAGCCTCAAGCCTACAGTTGTTATACTTCTTTTATTTGCACTTGGAGGAATTGTTAAAGGTAACTTTGGTCTGTTCTATAACGTAGTTGGAACAAATCCACTTCTATACGATACAACAGATATCATTGAAACATATGTATATCGTGCAACAATGACAGATTTCAATTTCTCAACAGCATCTGCAGTTGGACTTTATCAGTCTATAATCGGTTTCCTTATGGTTATGATCACCAACTTTATTGTTAAGAAAATCGAACCAGACTATTCATTGTTCTAATAAATAGAAAAGATTGATTATTATAGTTGATAGATTGAGAGGATAATATGGCTAAGAAAAAAGATTTAGACTTACAGTCTTCAGGACCAAAGGTAAAGATAGGTACATCGGATAAGATTATAAGAGGAATAGGATATGTTGTTACAACATTTTATGCACTGGCTTGTATCTTTCCGTTTTTGATAATTATAGGAACTTCATTTACAAGTGAAGAAATAATAAGATCAGAAGGTGTAAAACTTATACCTGAAGGATTTACTTTAAAGGCATATGAAATGGTAGTTGCAGGTGGTCTCATCTGGAAATCATATGTACTTACAATAATCCTTACACTTGTGGGAACAACGATCGGCCTTAGCATTATTGCTATGACAGGTTATGCACTTCAGAGAAAAGACTTCGTACTTAGAAATGGCATTTCATTCTTTATATATTTTACAAGCCTTTTCCAGGCAGGTCTTGCACCTTATTATCTTCTTATGACTCAGACATATCATTTGAAAGACAGTTATTTTGCAGTTCTTTTGCCACTTCTGATGTCACCATGGTTGATCATTTTGATGAAAAACTTTGTTAAATCAATTCCTTTTGAAATTACAGAATCAGGCAAGATTGATGGCGCAGGAGATATGAAAATATTTACAGCACTGATTCTTCCAATGCTTAAGCCGGCACTTGCAACTATAGGATTATTCCTGGCACTTGGTTATTGGAATGAATGGTACCAGTCATCACTGTTCTTAAGCTCTCAGGTAACAGTAGTTCCACTTCAGTATAACCTTTATAAGGTTGTAAATGAAGTACAGTCACTTAAGAACTCAATTGCCGGCCAGTATATTTCACTTGCAGATGTTCCTACAGAATCACTTAAGATGGCAACAGCGGTACTTGCAACAGGTCCTATCGTTTTATTATATCCATTTGTTCAGAAGTACTTTATCGGTGGTATTACAGTAGGTGCAGTTAAAGGCTGATAAAGATAACAAGTGAAATGTGAAAAACAAGAATTATTAAAGATACTTATCTTCTCTGATAGAGGGGTGGTATGTAAGCTGCGGATGCAGCTGCAACAATAAATAGCAATGAACTAAAACTTATTAGGAGGAAAATGAATGAAAAAGAAAATTGTAGCATCTTTGTTATCAGTAATGATGGTAGCGTCTCTTGTTGCATGTGGTGGATCATCAAGTGGTGACACAACTGAAACTGACACAGCTGAAACAGCAACAGAAGAAACTGCTGAAGCGGAGACAGAAGAAGCAGAAACAGCAGAGGCTGATACTACAGAAGAAGCTGAAGAGGGAGCAGAAGAAAGCAGTGAAACGGCATCAGATATCGATACTTCTGAACATGTTGTTATCACATATATGACAACAGGTGGTAAGCCAACAAATGGCGCTACTGAAGAAATGCTTGATGAGCTCAATGCTATTTTGACAGAGAAGGTAAATGCAGAGCTTCAGATTTATTACATTGACTGGACTAACTATTTATCAGTTTATAACCTTACACTTGCACAGATGGATGGTACTGTAGATCTTGTTGGTACAGCTACAGACTGGCTTGATGCATGGCCAAATGCTAAGAATGGTGCATTCCTTGAATTATCAGAAGATATGCTTAAGACATACTGTCCACAGACATATGAAAGCGTATCTCAGGAACATTGGGATCTTTGTAAATATAATGGAGAAATCTATCTGATTCCTGAAGATAATTATGCACAGTGGACTAACCATGGTTTCTCTTACAGACTTGACTGGGCTAAGGAAGCAGGACTTGAAAATGGTGTACATAGTTGGGAAGATATGACAACATACTTTAAGTATGTAAAAGAAGCATATCCTGACATTATTCCTTGGGATTCAGACGGTACACAGTATGCAACAATGGTTGGTGGATGGATTTCATCTCACAGTAACTATGTATCAATCGATGGACTTAACTCAGGCGCTATGTGGGGTGGTACAAAGGACGACCTTTATACAATCTATAGCCCATATGTTACAGATACAGATTCTCTTGTAGAGTTTGCAAAGCTCATGAAGGAATGGGATGAAATCGGCGTTTGGAAGACTGATGTTCTTAACAACACAGCTTCTACAAACCGTGATGACTTCAGAATTGGTAAAGTTGCAGCTGAGCAGCACCATACTCAGACATGGACAGATCTTTGCTCACCAACAGCATCTAACCTCATTTATGATGAGTCATCAGAGTACTATGATGAAGATGCTGAAACAGGATTCTTCTACTTTGGTGAAGAGATGGATAACCTTGTAGCACTTTCAATTACTCATGGTGCAATGGCTGTATCTGCTGCATCAGAGAATCCAGAAAGAGCACTTATGGTTTATGACCTTATCAGAAATGATGAAGAATGCTATAAGCTCTTTAACTATGGTATCCAGGGTAAACAGTGGGATGTTGATGATTCAGGACTTAGAGTTACACCTGAAACATATAATTCAGAAACAGACGCTATTACAACAAACTTCTGGTGGGGACGTAATGATGATCTTGAAATCAGAAGTGCAGAACTTAACTGGGATGCAATTGATTCACTTTATGCAGATTATGACAAGATCAAGATTGACTATCCATATGGACAGTTCATTCCTGAAGTTGATGAAATTCAGGCATATATTGATAATATTACTGAAATTCATACTAACTACATGAAGCAGATCGCATTTGGTAAGTATTCAGGAACAGCTGAAGAAATTGTAGCTGAATATCAGCAGGCTCTTAAGGATGCAGGTATTGATACAGTTACAGCAGCTCTTCAGGAACAGATTGATGCTTTATACAAATAAAAAGAAACAGAAATAAATAATTCGACCTTAGATAAGGCCTGGGATAGGGACGTGCCGAGGCACGTCCCTTTATCTTTATAAACACTAAAATTTAATAATAATCACATAATTTGAAAATTTAGGTAGGGCAGATGGAAGTAAGATTAAATAATGCAAAATTCACATTGGAAAAAATTGAAGATGGATGGGACAGTCATATAGACGACAGTTTATGGGAAAGTGTATGTCTTCCACATGACTGGGCTGTGACAAGATCTTTTTCCAAAGAGTATTCAAGTGGAACCGGATATCTTCCAGGAGGCACAGGTTGGTACAGAATTCATTTTAATATTCCAGAAGATGCAGAGAATTATGATATAAGTGTAGTTTTTGAGGGGGTTTATAAGCATGCATATTGCTGGTGTAATCAGTACTATTTAGGAATGCATGCTAATGGATATACAAATTTTTCTTATAATATAAGCCATGCAGTTCTTGCAGGCAAAGACAATATTCTTACAGTAAAGGTATGTCATGAGGACATAGCTGATTCAAGATGGTATACAGGGTCTGGGATCGAAAGACCTGTAAAATTATTGATTCAACCTAAAATTCATGAGATTGAATCAGAAAGATTCATAAAAATAATAAATTTAAATGAGAAAATAGCAGAAATCGAATCTGAGCATCTTGTTATTAATTCAGGAAATAAAGATGCTGCTTTTGCGATTTCTGAATACATAAATGACGATGAAATACAAAGTGTTGAAGGAGAAATAAAAGCAGGGGAGAAGAAAACTGTAAAATTAAAATACAGTATTGAGAATCCTGTAAGATGGTCTCCAAATAGACCATATCTTTACAATATAAAAACAGACGTTATCACCATGAATGCTGCAGATACTATAACCTGGAAGCTTGGACTGGTAAAAACTGAATTTGATTCTGATAAAGGATTTCTGTGTAATGGTAACAATATTAAATTAAAAGGCGTTTGCCTGCATGAAGATGCGGGAAGCTTTGGAAATGCAGTTCCCGAAAATGTATGGAGAAGGCGTCTGTGTAAGCTAAAAGATATGGGAGCTAACACTATTAGAATGAGCCATAATCCACATTCTGAATGTTTATATAATCTATGCGATGAACTGGGATTTTTTGTAATAGATGAAGTATTTGATGAATGGGAAGGTCCCAAAAATAAATGGTGGCATGGACACAATGTTTATCCTCCAAAACATCAGGGGTATTTCATGGATTATCCGCAGTGGCATGAAATAGATGTTGAGTCATTTGTAAAGTCAAGAAGAAATCACCCATCTGTGATCATGTGGAGTATTGGAAATGAAATTGATTATCCAAACGACCCATATTGTCACAAGAGTTTTGGGGAAATGACCGGTAATAATGATGCTGGAAAACCAGCTCAGGAAAAATTATATGATGAAAGAAAGCCTGATGCTATAAGACTTGTGGCATTAGCAAAAAAGTTAACAGAGCTTGTAAAAAAATATGATGATACAAGACCTGTATCTCTGGCATCGGCATTTCCAGAATTATCATCTAATACGGGCCTTTTTGATAGCCTTGATGTAATTGGATATAACTATAAGGAACAGTTTTATGAGCAGGATCATCAGCGCTTTCCTGATAAGCCAATATTTGGAAGCGAGAATGGACACGACTATAAAGCATGGAAATATGTAATTGATAATGATTATATTTCAGGTCAGTGTCTGTGGACAGGAATAGATTACCTTGGAGAAACAAGGGGATGGCCGGAACATGGGTCAAGAGCAGGACATATGACAACTGCAGGATTTGAAAAGGCAGATTATTTCTTTAGAAAAAGTATGTGGGATGAAGAAAACTTTTTTGTAAAACTTGCGACCTGCGCTGAAGGAACTGATAGCTGGATGGAATACAGAAAATTTGTCTGGGATTATGAACAAGGTAGCAGAGTACAGGTAGAAGCGTATTCTAATCTTGAAGAAGTTGAATTATTTATTAATGGAACAAGTCAGGGCTGTAAACACAAAGACGAAAATGGTAAGTTTATATGGGTTGTACCTTATGAAGCCGGTACAATAAGCGCTATTGGAATGGATTCAAAGGGAAATAAATATGAAGATACAATAAATACTCTGAATGTTCCGAAGAAAATAGCAGCAAAACTGATAGATGAGAAAATACCGGCAGATGGAATATATATATCACAAATTCAAATAGATATTGTTGATGATAGTGGAAAGATATGTAATAATGCCAAAATCCCAATTAAAGTAAGAACAGAAGGAGAAATAACTTTTGAGCATATGGATAATGGAAATCTGGCTGATGTTTCAGATTATACTTCTGTGCAAAGATGTACATACGAAGGACATTTAATGATCTATGTTCGTAGTACGGATAAAAAGGGACTTGGAACAGTATATATAAACAGTGATGAAATAGAGGATGCAAAGCTTGAAATTAATACTATTTAAAAACAAATGTTATTATTGGTGAGGGGGAGATGTTGTGAAAGGCATAGAAATAAAGGATAGATTTTATTTTAACGGAGAACCATATACGATTATATCGGGGGCTATACACTATTTTCGAATAGTACCAGAGTACTGGAGAGACAGACTTGAGAAGCTAAGAGCAATGGGATGTAACACAGTGGAAACCTACATTCCCTGGAATCTTCATGAGCCTAAAAGGGGAGAATTCAAATTTGATGGTTTCTGCGATATAGCAGCATTTATAAATCTTGCAAAAGAGATAGGACTTAATGTGATTTTGCGTCCATCACCATATATTTGTGCAGAGTGGGAGTTTGGAGGATTTCCTGCCTGGCTTTTAAAAGAAGACGGCATGAAATTCAGATGCACTTATAAGCCTTTTCAGGATGCAGTAAAGGAATACTATGATGTTCTTATTCCTTATTTGAAGCCTTTTATGTACGATAATGGCGGCCCTGTCATAATGATGCAGGTAGAAAATGAATATGGTTATTATGGCGATGACCATGAGTATATGGAGTGGATGAGAGATCTGATAAGAAGTTATGATATAAAGGTTCCGCTTTTTACTTCAGACGGACCATTTCCAGATGCATTTCCACTGGGAAAAGTGGACGGATTATTGCAGACGGGAAATTTTGGATCAAGAGCAGAGGAACGTTTTGAGTTTATGAAGCAGTACGTAGATGGACCTCTTTCCTGTATGGAATTCTGGCTTGGATGGTTTGATAACTGGGGATCAGATATACATCATACAACCAGCTGCGAAGAGAATACAAAAGATTTTGCATATATGCTTGATCATGGAAATGTTAATATTTATATGTTTATAGGTGGCACAAATTTTGGATTCATGAATGGTTCAAACTATTATGATGAGCTTACACCTGATGTAACAAGCTATGATTATGACGCAATACTTTCTGAAGATGGTCAGATAACTGATAAATATATTGCATTTCAGAAGGAAATAGAAAAGAGATTCGGACTTCCTGACATGAAGCTTTCTCAGGAAATAAAAAGAAAGGCTTATGGAAAGGCTGACAGAAAGGGCTATGTAAGCTTATGGGATAGTTATCAGACTATAGGCAAAAAGCATGAGTGCAAATACCCGGTATCCATGGAAAAATTAGACCAGAGTTATGGATATATTCTCTATCATACAAGCCTTTCAGAAATACAGGGTATAGGAGAAGTAAGACTATTTGATGCAAATGACAGGGCTAAAATATATGTTAATAAAAAAGAACTGACCACATTATATGACAGAGAACTTTTAAAACCATATAAAGTAGACCCGATTATGTATACACCTGAAGATGATACTACAATGGATATTCTTGTTGAAAATATGGGCAGAGTTAATTTTGGACCGCTTATGTCAAAGCAAAGAAAAGGTATAGATGGTCCTGTAACCATCAATACTCATCAGCATTTTGGATATGATATATATACACTTCCTCTCGATAACACAGATCTTCTTGAATTTAATACGGAAGTAGAAGAGGATGTGAACGAACCAGGATTCCATAAATTTGTAATTAATATTGATGAACCTGCAGATACATTCCTGAATATGGAAGGCTGGGGAAAAGGATGCGTATTTATAAATGGTTTTAATATAGGAAGATTTTGGGAAGTTGGTCCTCAAAAAACCTTATATATTCCAGGCCCAATTTTAAATAAAGGCGATAATGAGGTTATTATCTTTGAAACTGAGGGTAAAAATCAAAATTATATTGAACTGTGTGATAAAATGAATCTCGGAAAAATGAGTGATAGTGAATCTAACTAAATTTTATTTGCAAGACTTTTGGAACGGAGCGACAAAAAGTCATGGGAAAAGAAAAGAAAGTAACTATATACAGCATAGCAAAAGAGGCCGGTGTTTCACCTTCTACTGTATCGAGAGTACTTACGAACAGTGCAAACGTTAATAGCGAAAAAAAGGAAAGAATACTGGAGCTTATAGACAAGTACAATTTTACTCCAAGTGCAGTAGCCAGGGGGCTTACGGATACTAAGAGTAAGATAATTGGAATAATCGTTGCTGACGTCAGAAACAATTTCTATGCGGATATGTATGTCGCATGTGAAAGAGCAGCCGTAAAAGAAGCTTATACAGTAATGATGCTTAATTCTTTTGGGGATATTGAAATGGAAAAGAAGCAGCTTGGTAAGCTTATAGAATGGCGTGCCGATGCAATAATACATATGGGCGGAGCGGTTGATTCCATGAAGACGAATAAGGAATATGCTGAACTTGTAAACAGTGTTGCAGGAACCATTCCTTTTGTCGTAACAGGTAAACTTGATGGAACAAACTGTTACAGAGTTCAGATTGATGCAGCCGCTGCAATGGATATGCTTGTTGACCATCTTGTTGCAAACGGAAACATGAAAATAGCACTTCTTGGTGGACGAATTGATGTTGAGTCTACTTATGTAAAATATAACAGATTCAAGGATCTGGTCAGTAAGTATAATTTAAAAGAAAACGCTGTACTGACAGATAATTGGGGAGGATATAGCGTTGAAGAGGGAGAGACCACAATGGATATGCTCTTCAAAAAACTCACCCTTGCAGCAAAGCCTATACCGGATGCTGTCATATGTATCAATGATAATACTGCAGTGGGAGCGTTAAAGAGTATCAGGAAACATGGCTATAGAGTGCCGGAAGATATATCGATAGTAAGTTATGATAATATTAATCTTGCATCAATAGTAGAACCCGGAATTACATCGGTTGCCTATGATTACGAAGGCTTTGGAAGCACTATAGTAAGAACTGCTGTTGATGCAATTGATGGCAAAAATGTTTCCAGGATGATATTTGTAAAGCCCAAAGAACTTATTGTTCGTCAATCAAGTGATTATAAGCGAAACAATGTTTAATTATTTAAAAAGTAAAACGGGTCATTTTCATTACTTCCTAGAAAATTCATAAGTAAGAAGGATGCTCTCATGGATATTTTTTCTTCATGAAGTATTCTTCTTACTTCTTTTTTATCAGCAAAAAATGCGCTGATATCTTCTGAATCTTCCTGTAGTTTATCAGATATAGAACCATGAACAGTTCCGTATATGCAGCATCCTGTTTCATCGGAAAAGCCCTGAGCAAAAATGTAAGGCCTTCTGAAGTCTGGATTTCCACCTTCATAGACAACAAGATCAAGTCCGGTTTCTTCCTTTACTTCACGGATTGCTGCAGCAGAGGCCTCTTCTCCCTTTTCTATTAGCCCTGCAGGAAGCTCATACATATAATCATCAATAGGATAACGATACTGGTGTACCATTAATATTTTGTCAGGCTCATCCTCTTTTATGGCGTAGATAAGAACTCCTTCAGGAATCATATTACGGGTCTTTATGCGAATATTATCGTCAGTGTTTCTTGTTGCAAAGTAATAATTAAAGGGCTTGCCCGAAGAAGTTAAGGCATCCATCTCATATAAATTTAAGAATTTGTTGTCGGTTTGTTTTCTTATATCAGTAAATCTTTTCATAAAATCCCTTCACTTATTTTATTAAAAATTTTTGTGTAATTTGTATGATGCAAAATATTAAAGATTTGAATTTTAAAAAAATATGATGTAAATAATTGCGTCAAATAGACATAATCTTATTATAATTAAACAGGATAAATAAAAAAAGTTCTTTTTTTCGTTTATAATAATAAATTTTAATTGTTATTTTATTCATTTTTAATATTTACTTGTATCCCTTTATAATAAAGGGATTAAAGGATTTTTTGATGTTTTTTATGTTTGATTTTAGCCAATTTTTAGTTCATAATACATCTAAAGATTTTGGTATTGGGGTTATTCGATTTTTATCGAAGGATAAGGAGGCATGTATGAATATTATAGAGATGCTTGATTCTTACAGTGGCAAATTTAAGTCGAACAATAACTCATTTCAACAGGCTTGCAGCCTTTGTGGAAGCCTTATTTCAGATTCATTTGAAAAGAAGCAGGATATATA
>JAILEJ010000209.1 GCA_024688095.1 Butyrivibrio sp. | reverse complement strand
AATGGTGAAGCGAAAAGCGTTCAGGTAATCGGAGCCGGAAGAACAGATGCAGGCGTTCATGCAAGAGCAATGACAGCCAATGCGGTAATGGATACAAGCCTTTCGGAAGAAGAAATACAGGAATATATGAACAGATTTTTGCCGGAGGATATAAGTATTAATGAGGTGAAGATCTGTGCTGACAGATTTCATAGCAGATATAAAGCGCTTGGTAAGACTTATAGGTATACATGCTGGTATGGAGCGGCAAGACCTGTATTTGACAGAAAATATGTGACAATTCTCAAGAATAAGCCGGATACAGATGCAATGAGAACTGCCGCAGAATATCTTATAGGAACTAATGATTATAAGAGCTTTTGCGGGAATACCAGAATGAAAAAATCAACCGTAAGATGTGTTGATAATATTAAAATTGAAGAAAGTGGAAATTATATTCGTTTCTACTATCATGGAAACGGTTTTTTGCAGAATATGGTAAGAATTCTTACAGGTACTTTGCTTGAGGTTGGCTATGGAAATATTAAGCCTGAGCAGGTAAAAGAGATTCTGGAAGCCAAAGACAGACAAAAAGCAGGACCAACAGCTCCTCCGCAGGGACTGTGTCTTATGAAAGTGGATTATTAAATAATAAGTTAAAACCGCCTTAATAGTATGTTAAATTCCTATTTTAATTTCTAATATAATTGTGATATACTATGATGTGGTTATAACTTTGGGAGAAGCAGTGTATGGCAAATATGGAGGATAATAATTCTAAGGCCAAACATGACAGAAGAATCAGAAGGCTTAGAAATTTAATACTTACAACAATAGCGGCAGCTATTTTGATACCTATTTGCATTTGCATGGTTCTTGCAATAAAGTATGACAGAGTAAAATATGATTTAGATAAAACTACGGAAGATCTCACCTGGTATAAGGACCATTTTGGGATTCATGTAGAGTCTGAAAATAAAGATGAGTCTGATACAGAGAATCTGGACGAACCTGAAGGACAGGAACAGACAGAAGACAATACTCAGATGGAAGAATCATCTACAGAGGAAGATACTTCGGATGCTGCGGCAAACGTTTCTTCTGAGGATTCACAGCAAAGCGGTGATACAATTTCGGAAGCAGATGATGGCGTAAGGAGGGTATATATAACCTTCGATGATGGGCCAAGTGAATCTACTGATGAAATATTAGATATACTTGGTTTATATAATGTTAAAGCTACATTTTTTGTATGCGGCAAGCCACAATATATGGATATGTATAAGCGTATTGTTGATGAAGGGCATACTATTGGAATGCATTCATATTCCCATAAATATGAGGAATTATATGAATCACTTGACAGCTTCCAGTCAGATATGCACAAGCTGCAGACTTTTTTGTATGAAAATACAGGCGTATGGACTACATTGTACAGGTTTCCGGGTGGAAGTTCCAATACTGTCAGTAATGTCAATATGAATGTACTGATAGATTATTTGAACAAGGATAATATAACTTATTTTGACTGGAATGTTGCAAGTGCTGATGATAAAAATGGAATTACAAAGGACATTATAATTTCTAATATAATGAACAATGTTGAGAAGTTTAATCATTCGGTGATACTTTTGCATGATGCGGCTGATAAAACAGCTACGGTAGAGGCTTTGCCTGAGCTTATAGAACAAATACAGGCATTGGATAATACGGTTATAGTTCCGATAACAAATGAGACGTTACCGGTTCAACATAATATAAACGAATGAAAAAAGCGAATGGAGGATGCAAAATGGGATTTTTTTCAGAGCTGAAGAGCGATCTGTCACAGGCAGTTAATACACTTGTTCCAGATGAAAAAGCGGGAAATAATGTTAACGCTGGTCAGGCTTCTGAAAGTGCTGATGCAATTGCAAAAGCAGATGAGGGAGATAAAAAAATTGACCTTGATAGTATGCTGAATAAACTTGATGATATCAAGATTGGTGAAAATGAAGAGGAAAAGAGTGCGGAAAAGGTTGCTGAACCGGTTAAAGAAGTTAAACCTGAGCCAGAAGTTAAGCAGGATATTGTCAAGTCAGATGTTGAAGAAGTTATAGCAGAAACTGAGAAAAAAGAAACAGATGATGTTGTAGATGATCTTACTTCTCTTGAAAATGAGTTGAGTACAGAAGATATGGTAAATAATGCTGTAAACAGTGCGGTAAAGACATTACATGCAGCTGAAGCTGTAGAAAAAAATGTTGAAGCAAAAGAAGAGGCTTCTAAGGCTGTTGATAATGTATCAGCTGTTTATGAGACATCAGATAATAAAGCTCAAAATGATATGGAAATGGCAGCAACACTTAATACAGCTGCAGAAAATAATAATGGGGGAATCGAAAATATGTCATTAGATCAGAAAACACCAACAGATGAAGTTGCAAGCATTACAGAAGGAATGGTAGTAAACGGAGATATTGAAACAACAGGATCTCTTGATATTGTGGGTAAGGTTGTAGGTAATGTTTCTTCACTTGGTAAGCTTAATGTTTCAGGTGAGATTGAAGGTGATTCAAAGGCTGCAGAGTTTTATGCTGATTCTGCAAGAATTGCTGGAGAAGTTAGAAGTGATGGATCTGTTAAAGTTGGACAGAGTACAGTTATTATTGGTAACATCTATGCTACAAGTGCTGTAATCGCAGGCGCTGTAAGAGGTGATATTGATGTACATGGTCCTGTTGTTCTTGATACAACTGCTATTGTTATGGGTAATATCAAATCTCAGTCAGTTCAGATCAACAATGGTGCTGTTATTGAAGGTATGTGTTCACAGGCTTATGCAGAAGTTAATCCATCAGCATTCTTTGATGGCTTAAAGAAAAAATAAAATAAAAATACAAAGGAATTAACATGAGAATATTATTGAAACTCAGTGGAGAAGCTTTAGCAGGAGACAAGAAGACAGGCTTTGATGAAGCTACTGTCAGAATGGTTGCTTTACAGGTTAAACAGCTTGTAGATTCTGGAACAGAAGTTGGTATTGTTATAGGCGGTGGTAATTTCTGGAGAGGTCGTACAAGTGAAAATATAGACAGAGTAAAGGCTGATCAGATTGGAATGTTAGCTACAGTAATGAACTGTATTTATGTATCCGAGATTTTCAGAAGTGAAGGTATGATGACTAACATTCTTACTCCTTTTGAATGTGGTTCATTTACAAAGCTTTTTTCCAAAGACAGAGCCAATAAATATTTTGCCCGCAATATGGTTGTTTTCTTTGCAGGTGGCACAGGACATCCTTTCTTTTCAACAGATACAGGTGTTGCACTTCGTGCAATTGAGACAGAAGCAGATGTTATACTTCTTGCAAAAGCTGTTGATGGTGTATATGATAGTGATCCCGCAAAAAATCCTGATGCCAAAAGGTATGATAAAATATCAATCTCAGATGTAATTGCTCAAAATCTTCAGGTGGTTGATATGACAGCCTCTATTATGGTCAGAGACAATCATATACCAATGCGTGTGTTTGCACTTCAGGAAGAAAACAGTATTGTTAAAGCTGCTACAGGTGACTTTAACGGTACAACTGTAACAACTGATTGATGTTTAGATTAAAGTTTTGCTGACACGTATGTAGATTAAAGCTAATAGGAGGAATGGCATGAACGAAAGAATTAAAGATTTTGATGCAAAGATGAAAAAATCTTATGAATTTCTGTTAGAGGATTTTGCTTCTATCAGAGCCGGCAGAGCTAATCCACATGTGCTCGATAAGATTAAGGTTGATTATTATGGTACACCTACACCAATTCAGCAGGTTGGTAATGTATCAGTTCCTGAAGCAAGAATAATTCAGATTGCACCATGGGACAAAACACTTATAAAGGATATTGAAAAAGCACTTATGATGTCAGACCTTGGTATTACACCAAGTAATGATGGAACAAATATAAGACTTGTATTTCCAGAACTTACAGAGGAACGAAGAAAACAGCTTGCCAAGGATATTAAGAAAAAAGGCGAGGAAGCAAAGGTTGCAGTTCGTAATGTAAGACGTGATGGAAATGATTCTTTTAAAAAGCTTAAAGGTTCAGATGTTTCTGAAGATGAAATAAAAGAACTTGAAGAAGAGCTTCAGAAGGTTACCGACAAATATATCAAAGATATAGATAAAGCGGTAGAAGAGAAGAATAAGGAAATTATGAGTATATAATATGTTAACTTAAGAAGTATTGTGATATAAAATCAAATATTATATAGTTACATACAATTATTAAAAGCCCTCAGTGATAAAACAATGGGGGCTTTTATGATAATTATTTACAGAAAAAGGAAATAACTATGGAAAATGAAAATAAGGTTCCTGCTCATGTTGCCATAATTCTTGATGGTAATGGCAGATGGGCTAAAGCAAAAGGAATGCCAAGAAATTATGGACATATGCAAGGCGCAAAGGCAGTTGAAGACATTCTTGAAATTGCAAGAGATATGGGAATAAAATATCTTACTGTTTATGCGTTCTCTACAGAAAACTGGAACAGGCCTGAAACAGAAGTTTCAGCATTAATGACTATATTGAGAAATTATCTGAAGACAAGTATCAAGAAGTCTATGAAAAATAACGTAAGATGCAGAGTTATCGGAGAACGTAGTAAATTATCAGAGGATATACAGAAGGCTATAGAAGAACTTGAAACAGAAACCGCTGGAAATACAGGCCTTCAGTTCACTATCGCCATTAATTATGGCAGCAGAGATGAAATTACAAGAGCTGTTAGAAAAATAGCTGCAAAGTGTAAGGATGGAGAATTTAATCCTGAGGATATCACAGAGGAAATGATTTCCCGTGAACTTGATACAGCAGAACTGCCAGATCCTGATCTTATGATCAGAACATGTGGCGAACAGCGCATATCCAATTATTTATTATGGCAGTGTGCTTATACGGAATTTTACTATACAGATGTATGTTGGCCTGATTTTGATAAGAATCAGCTTCAAATGGCGATAGATTCTTATGCTGGTCGTACCAGAAAATTTGGTGGATTAAAAAGCTAATCACTAAAATAAATATGTTGTTTATAGGGGAGAGAAATTGAAGACTAGAGTTATTAGCGGTATTGTAATTGCATTATTATTGGTTGTTTTTATGATGGCAGGCGGGTATCCTCTCGGGATTATCCTTTTGCTCTTATCATTAAGTGCCTACTATGAACTAACAAGAGCCTTTGGAGAAAAAAAGGAATCTGATAAAAGCATTGATGCTATGCAGATTTGGGGGTATATAGTTATTTTCATCCATTATCTTTTTATAATGTGGAAACAGACAATGGATACATATATTTTCTCAGTGATGCTGGCGTTTTTTGGCATAATGATTATTTATGTCATAAAATTCCCTAAATATAAGGTATCAGTTGCATTGTATTCAGTTTTTTCTTTTGTTTACGCACCAATTATGCTTTCGTTTATATATATGCTAAGGATTATGGAAAATGGAAAATTTTTGGCATGGCTTCCGTTTGTTGCATGGATTTGTGATACCTGTGCTTACTTTGCAGGAAGAACACTTGGAAAACATAAGATGACTCCGGTTCTTTCACCTAAAAAGACAATAGAGGGTGCTATTGGTGGTATAATTGGTTCCGTTGTTGCAGGTGCAATTTACGGACTGATTTATGCTAATGTTTATGGAAAAGAAAAAGGAATTATTATTGCTTTCGTAATTATTACATTTGTTGCAAGTATTATTTCTCAGATTGGAGATCTTACTGCATCAGGTATTAAACGTGAACATAATATTAAGGATTATGGAAATCTGATTCCGGGGCATGGTGGAATTATGGACAGATTTGACAGCGTAATATTTGTTGCACCTATGATTTATTTTCTTGCAGCAGCATTATTATAAAAATGTTTAGAAAAAATGGAGACTGATGATGGGAAGAAAGATAGTATTACTTGGATCAACAGGATCAATAGGAACTCAGACCCTTGATGTTGTAAGGAAAAACAGTGATGAATTAAAGGTGGTTGCTCTTGCTGCCAACAAAAATGTTGAACTTATAGAGAAGCAGATAAGAGAATTTAGACCGGAATATGCATGTATGTATGATGAAAATGCAGCAAAAGAGCTTAAAACAAAAGTTGCTGATCTTCCGGTTAAGGTTTTGGAAGGAATGGAAGGAGTTATTGAGCTTTCTACAATTCCTGGAGCAGACACAGTTCTTACAGCTGTTGTTGGTATGATTGGTATAAGACCAACTATTGCAGCAATCGAAAGTGGAAAAGATATAGCTCTTGCCAACAAGGAAACGCTTGTCACTGCAGGTCATATTATTATGCCACTTGCTGCTAAGATGGGAGTGAAGATATTACCTGTAGATAGTGAACATAGTGCTATTTTTCAGTCTCTTAATGGTGAGCCAAAGGATAAACTTGAAAAAATATTGCTCACAGCATCTGGAGGACCATTTAGAGGAAAAAAGAGAACTGAGCTTGAAAATATGACAGCAAAAGATGCACTTAAACATCCTAACTGGGATATGGGACCAAAAGTTACAATTGATTCGGCATCTCTTGTAAATAAAGGCCTTGAAGTAATGGAAGCAAAATGGCTGTTTGATGTATCTCTTGATCAGATTCAGGTTGTAGTACAGCCTCAGAGCATTATTCATTCAATGGTTCAGTTTACAGATGGAGCAGTTATGGCACAGCTTGGAGTTCCTGATATGAAGCTTCCTATACAGTATGCTCTTTTTTATCCTGATAGAAGACCTATGAAAGAGGACCGGCTTGATTTTGCAAAGCTTTCTCAAATTACTTTTGAAGATCCGGATACTGATACGTTTAAAGGACTTGCACTTGCATTTGAGAGTGCGAGAATAGGCGGTAGTATGCCAACTGTATTCAATGCAGCTAATGAAATGGCTGTTAAGATGTTCCTTAATAATAAAATCAGGTTCCTTGAGATATATGATATGATACAGAGTGCTATGGATAATCATAAAAAGATTGAGAATCCAAATGTGGAAGAAATACTTATGGCTGAAAAGGAGACATACGATTTTCTTTCTAAACATTAAAGTATTGGAGTGTAAGAATGGTTGTTAGTGTAATTATATTTTTTATAATATTTGGTATCCTTGTTACAACCCACGAGATGGGGCATATGTTAATTGCCAAAGCTAATGGAATAAGGGTTTTAGAGTTTTTTGTTGGTATGGGACCTGTTATCTGGAAAAAGAAAAAGGGTGAGACAACATACAGCCTAAGGCTTCTTCCTATTGGCGGCGCATGTGTATATGATTCGATTGAAGATGCAGTAGGAGATGAGAACTCACAAAGAGAGTTTGATGAACATACATTTCAGAATGCAAATGTGTGGGCGAGAATAGCTACATTATTTGCAGGACCTTTTTTTAATTTTATTACTGCATTTATAGTTGCAATCATAGTTGTAGCCTTTTCATCGTGGAATTTTCCTGTTATCAATAATCTTGTAGAGGATTCAGCTGCTGTTGATGCAGGTCTTCAGATCGGAGATGAAATTGTAAGTATTGATGGAGAAAAAATTCATCTTGCAGCAGAAGTTACTCTCATTTCACAGTTTAATGAGGGTGGCGATATGGATATCGTTTATAAACGTGATGGTGAAACTTATGAAACTGTACTGACTCCAAGCTATAGCGAAGAAGACGGCAGATATTATATGGGAATATATATCGGAGAATACAGAAAGGTTCAGGGTCCCAGTATACTTGCTTATGCCTGGTATGATGTTTCATATTATTTTAAAGCAACTTATAGAAGCCTCGCTCTTCTTGTAAAAGGAAAGCTTTCAGCGGGAGATGTATCAGGACCTGTCGGAATGGTAAAAATGGTGGATGATACATATGAAAGTGTTAAGCCATATGGACTGCCATCAGTTTTGTTAACAATGATGGAACTGCTCATTTTATTATCAGTGAACCTGGGAGTTATGAATCTGCTTCCTCTTCCTGCCCTTGATGGTGGAAGGCTCGTATTCCAGTTCCTTGAAGTTGTAAGGGGGAAACCTGTTCCAGCAGAAAAGGAAGGTCTGGTTCACCTCGCCGGTATGGCAGCACTTATAATACTTATGGTAGTTGTTTTATTTAATGATATCAGCAAATTTACCGGCTGATTTAGGAGATATTATTATGGCAATTAGAGATAATACAAAGGTTATTCATATAGGTGACAGAGTTATTGGTGGAGGGAATCCTATTCTTATCCAGTCTATGACTAATACACGAACAGAAGATGTTGATGCCACTGTAGAGCAGATATTACGGCTTGAGGAAGCTGGTTGTGACATTATCAGGTGTACAGTTCCAACAAATGAAGCAGCACTTGCACTTAAGGAAATAAAAAAGCAGATTCATATTCCTCTTGTAGCGGATATTCATTTTGATCATAAGATGGCACTTGCAGCAATAGAAAATGGCGCTGATAAGATAAGGATTAATCCTGGAAACATTGGCGGAGAAGAGAAAATTGCTTCAGTAGTTGCTGCTGCAAAAGAAAGAAATATACCTATAAGAGTAGGTGTAAATAGTGGATCTCTTGAAAGAAATCTGGTTGAAAAGTATGGCGGAGTAACAGCAGAAGGCCTTGTTGAAAGTGCTATAGACAAAATTGGAATAATTGAAAGACATAATTATGACAATATGGTTATTAGTATCAAGTCCTCGAATGTAATGCTGTGTGTTAAAGCACATGAGCTTTTGGCACAAAAAGTAAATTATCCGCTTCATGTTGGTATAACAGAGGCAGGTACAGTTTATGGTGGAAATATAAAGTCTTCAGTAGGACTGGGAATAATCTTAAATGAAGGCATTGGAGATACCATAAGAGTTTCACTTTCTGGTGATCCAGTAGAAGAAATAAAAACAGCCAAAACAATTCTAAGAACTCTTGATCTTAGAAAGGGCGGAATTGAAGTAATTGCCTGTCCTACCTGCGGAAGAACAAAGATTGACCTTATAGGACTTGCAAATCAGGTAGAGACAATGGTTCAGGGATATGATCTTAATATTAAGGTTGCCGTTATGGGGTGTGCTGTTAACGGACCTGGAGAGGCAAAAGAAGCAGATATAGGAATTGCAGGTGGAACACATGAAGGTCTTCTTATAAAAAATGGGGAGATTGTCAAAAAGGTTCCAGAGGATCAGCTACTTAATACACTTAAGTATGAACTTGATCATTGGGGGAAATAAGTAATATGGCAAAAGCCTTTTTTGATGTTTTTCCAACACTTAAATTGGATGAACAAACTAAAGAAATGATGGAGGAAACAACTGTTGAAAAGGTAGCTACTACCAAAAAGCAGGATTTCCTGAGAATATATCTGTCCAGTGACAGACTTATAGATAAAAGTTTTGTTGTAAAAACTGAGAGCGAAATAAAGAAACAGTTTTTTAGAGCACAGGATCTTAATATCAAAATATATGAGAAGTTTAATTTATCAGCTCAGTATACACCGGAAAACTTTCTCGATATTTATAAAGATAGTATTTTATTGGAGCTTAAAGATTATGATCCAATAGAATATTGTCTTTTTCGTGGTGCCAAATTTGACTTTTCTGAAGACAATGTTCTTATGACACTTGAGGATACAGTTGTTGCACAGAAAAAATCTCCTGATCTTGTACGTGTTCTTTCTAAAATTATGAATGAAAGATGCGGTTTAAAGACAGATATCTCTATAAAATATGAAAAGAAGGAAAAAGAAAATAAAGAGCCTGATTATAGCGGCGAAGCTCAGAAAATAGCTGCAAAGCTTGAAGCAGAAGAGCAGAAATCTGATGAAAGACATAAAGCGGCTAAAGAAAAGAAGGCTATGGAAGCGGCTAAAGCTGGAACTGCAAGCGGTTCAGGCAGTGAAAATAAATCTGGAAATTCTAATGAAGGCGAAACTGCTAAAACGCCATCTGCTTTTGATAATAACAGCTCATTTTTTGGAAACAAGGGAAAGAGTAAATGGAAAGGTAGGGATTTTGGAAGTTTTAAGAAGTCTGACAATCCAGATGTTGTTTTTGGAAGAGATTTTGAAGACGAAGTAATGTCTCTTTCTGATATTGTAGGTGAAATGGGTGAAGTGGTTATCCATGGACAGGTTATTGCTTATGATAAAAGGGAGATTCGTAACGAGAAGACAATTCTTATTTTTGATATAACAGATTTTACAGATACTATTACTGTCAAGATGTTTACACATAATGAACAGGTCCCTGAACTTGAAAAAAGCATTAAAAAAGGTGCTTTCTTGAAGGTAAAGGGAATAGCAACTGTTGATAAATTTGATCATGAAATAGCACTTCAGTCTATAAATGGTATTAAGAAAATTCCTGATTTTACTTCAAAGAGAGAAGATAAAGCTCCACTAAAGAGAGTAGAGCTTCATTGTCATACCAAGATGAGTGATATGGATGGGGTATCTGAAGTAAAGGATATTGTTAAGCAGGCCTATAAATGGGGAATGCCTGGTATTGCCATTACAGATCATGGTGTTGTTCAGGCACTTACTGATGCCAATCATGTATGGGAAGATTTGTACAAGGATGCCTGTAATAAGGCAAAAGAGGCTGGAGAGCCAAAGCCTGACAGACAGGATTTCTTTAAGATAATACAGGGGGTGGAGGGATACCTCGTAGATGACCTTAAAGAAGTAGTTGTAAATGATAAAGGCCAGGATATAAAAGATACAACCTTTGTTGTATTTGATATTGAAACAACAGGTTTTTCTCCTATAAGAAATAAAATAATTGAGATTGGTGCTGTTAAGGTTGTAAATGGAGATATTGTAGACAGATTCTCTGAATTTATAAATCCACAGGTTCCAATTCCATATAAAATTGAAAAACTGACCAGTATAACTGATGAAATGGTTATGAATGCTCCTACGAGGGACGTAATCATTCCTAAATTTGTTGAGTTTTGTAAAGGTGCAGTTCTTGTAGGACATAATGTAGCATTTGATATAAGCTTTATTAATCAAAACTGTATGGATCTCGGAATAGAAGCAGATTATACGACGGTTGATACGCTTGGACTTTCAAGAACGTTTTTTCCTTTGCAGGCGAAGCATACTCTTGATGCTGTTGCAAAAACACTTAATATTGTTTTGGAGCATCATCACAGGGCAGTTGATGATGCAGAGTGTACTGCGCTTATATTCAAAAAGTTTCTTCCTATGCTTGAACAGGAAAAGGTTGAGAATTTAAGTGGAATTAATGAATTCTGTAAACCAACTCCGGATATGATAAAGCATTTAAGACCACACCATGTAATTATTCTTGCGAAGAATACGCTTGGCAGGGTTAATTTATATACACTTGTGAGCGAATCACATGTTAATTACTTTAGAAGATTTCCGCTTATTCCAAAGAGCCTTCTTATAAAGCACAGAGAAGGACTTATTGTAGGAAGTGCATGTTGTGCCGGTGAGTTGTATGGTGCAGTTGTTGAAGGAAGACCTGATGAAGAAATTGCAAAGCTTACAAGCTTTTATGATTATCTTGAGATACAGCCGGTTGCAAATAACCATTTCATGGTTGATTCAGAAAGGTATGATGATATTCATTCCGATGATGACATAAGAGAAATCAATAAAAAAATCGTTAAACTTGGCGAGCAGTTTAATAAACCAGTAGTCGCAACATGTGATGCACACTTTTTAAATCCAGAGGATGAGATATACAGAAGGATTATCATGGCAGGAAAGGGTATGGATGATGAAGAACCGGCACCTCTTTTTGTCAGAACAACAGAAGAGATGATGGAAGAATTCAGTTATCTTGGAAGCGATAAGGCCCAGGAGGTCGTTGTTGATAATACCAGAAAGATTTTGGATATGGTTGAGAGTATTTCTCCTGTACGTCCGGATAAATGTCCACCCGTTATTGAGAACAGTGATGGAATTCTTACTGATATCTGCTATGCAAAAGCACATGAAATATATGGTGAAAACCTTCCTGAAATAGTTGAAGAAAGACTTGAAAGAGAGCTTGGTTCAATTATAAAAAATGGCTTTGCAGTTATGTATATTATTGCTCAGAAGCTGGTTTGGAAATCAGTTGAAGATGGATATCTGGTTGGTTCAAGAGGATCAGTTGGTTCATCCTTTGTTGCGTTTGCATCAGGTATTACGGAGGTTAATTCACTTAGCCCACACTATGTATGTCCTAAATGTAAATACAGTGATTTTGATTCTGAGGAAGTTAAAGCATATGGCGGAAATTCAGGTTGTGATATGCCAGATAAGAGATGTCCAAAATGTGGTGCGATGATGAATAAGGATGGTTTTGATATCCCATTTGAAACATTCCTTGGATTTAAAGGCGACAAAGAGCCTGATATCGATCTGAACTTCTCTGGTGAATATCAGAGTAAAGCTCATAATTATACAAAAGTTATTTTTGGTGACAAGCAGACCTACAGAGCTGGAACTATAGCGGCGCTTGCTGATAAGACGGCTTATGGTTTTGTTAAGAAATATTATGACGGACTTGGAATAAGTAAGAGAAAATGTGAAATTAATCGTATTGTTCAGGGATGTACCGGTATCAGACGAGGAACGGGACAGCATCCAGGAGGAATTATTGTTCTTCCGGTTGGAGAGGATATTAACTCTTTTACACCTGTTCAGCACCCGGCTAATGATACAACTACTGCAACAATTACTACGCATTATGATTACCATTCTATTGATCATAACCTGTTAAAACTTGATATTCTTGGACATGATGATCCTACAATGATAAGATTTTTGCAGGATTGTACAGGACTTGATCCTAAGGATGTACCGCTTGATGATAAAAATGTAATGAGTCTTTTTATGAATACATCAGCACTTAATATTAAGCCTGATCAGATTCATGGAACTCAGCTTGGATGTCTTGGACTTCCGGAATTTGGTACTGACTTTGCCATGCAGATGGTTATAGATGCAAAGCCTACTTCTTTTTCACATCTTATCAGAATTGCAGGTCTTGCACATGGAACTGACGTATGGCTTGGTAATGCGCAGACTCTTATCCAGGAGGGTAAGGCTACAATTGATACAGCTATATGTACCAGAGATGATATTATGATTTATCTTATTCAGAAGGGAATGGATAAGTCAGATTCATTTAAGATAATGGAGGCAGTACGTAAAGGTAAGGTTGCAAAGGGCAAGGAGCCAAACTGGCCAAAATGGAAACAGGATATGAAGGATCATGATGTTCCTGACTGGTATATATGGTCCTGCGAAAAAATTGCATATATGTTCCCTAAAGCACATGCTGCAGCGTATGTAATGATGGCATGGAGAATTGCTTATTTTAAAGCGTATATTCCGCAGGCTTTCTATGCTGCATGGTTTAGTATCAGAGCCAAGGCCTTTAACTATGAGCATATGTGTCAGGGAGAAGCACATCTTAAGAGCATTATGAGAGATTATGAGCAGCGTAAGGATTCACTGTCTAATGTTGAAAATGCTGAATATTATGATATGCGTGTAGTTGAAGAAATGTATGAGAGAGGAATAGAATTTGTTCCAATCGATATATTTAAGGTTAAGGCAAGATTGTTCCAGGTAGTAGGAGATAAGATCATGCCTTCTCTTACAAGTCTTGATGGTATGGGTGAAAAAGCTGCAGATGCAGTTGTTGAAGGTGCAAAGGGCGGACCATTTTTATCAAAGGATGATTTTAAGGCCAGAACAAAAGCGCCTCAGGCTGTCTGTGATAAAATGCATGCTATGGGACTTTTGGGAGATATCCCTGAATCAAACCAGATCAGTCTTTTTGATTTTGGACTTAGCTAAGAATTATTTTTTAAAAGCTGGCAGAAATGCCAGCTTTTATTTTGATCAAAAAATAAAATAAAAAAATGCAAAAAAGGTGTTGACGAAAATTTTATTATGTGTATAATAATAGAAGTCGGCTGCAGAAAGAAGCGCAGCAAACTAATATGGCTCGTTGGTCAAGCGGCTAAGACGCTGCCCTCTCACGGCAGAATCAGCGGTTCGATTCCGCTACGAGCTATTGACTGTTTTTTAAACAGCCCAACCCGAAAGACGTCGCAGCTTTTACAGCTACGACTATTCTTTTATTTATGGGTATGGCTTGACGTATTTTAGTTAAGTATGTTATTATGCCAATGTAACTAGAATGATTGACGAAGTGGACTTGCAAAGAGTCCACTTTTTTTATGAAATCTCATTCAATAGAAAGGCAATTATGTCCAAAAAGGAAGATATTGAAAAGAAAACAGAGGCACTGGTAACTCCAATTGCAGAGAATATTGGTGTTTCAATTTATGATGTAGAATATGTTAAAGAGGCAGGAGAGTACTATCTCAGAGTTTATATTGATAAACCAGAAGGCGTTAATATTAACGAATGCGTTGATGTGAGCCACGCTCTTTCTGATGAGCTTGATAAGGATGATTTTATCGAGGATGCTTATACACTTGAAGTGAGCAGCCCGGGGCTTGGAAGAACACTTAAAAAGGACAGACACCTTGCGAACAGCATAGGTAAGGATGTTGAGCTTAAGTTATATAAAGCTGTAAATGGTACAAAAGAATTTGCTGGAGTTTTGAAAGAATTTGACAGCGATAGTGTGACGATTGCAATAAATGAACAGGATGAAAAGTTCCTTAGAAAAGAAATTTCTGTTATAAAGCTTGCACTGGATTTTTAAAATTCAGGCAGAATAGGAGAACACAAATGAGTAAAGAATTAATGGATGCGCTTGAGTTACTTGAAAGGGAAAAAAATATCAGCAGAGACAGTCTGTTTGATGCTATTGAGAATTCTCTTTTGACAGCATGCAAAAACAACTTTGGAAGAGTTGAGAACATCAAGGTTGAGGTAGACAGAAATACATGTGATTTCAAGTGCTATGCTGAGAAAGAAGTAGTTGAAACAGCAGATGATGTAATGGATTCATTCATAGAAATTTCGCTGGATGATGCTAAGAAGATCAGCAAAAAGGCTAAGATTGGCGATATGATTGATGTGCCAGTCAATTCTAAGGAGTTTGGACGTATTGCAACTCAGAATGCCAAGAACGTTATTTTGCAGAAAATTCGTGAAGAGGAACGTGGTGCAATTTATAACGAGTATTATACAAAAGAGCATGATATTGTTACAGGTGTTGTGCAGAGATACATTGGAAAGAATGTTAGCATAAATCTTGGTAAGGCTGATGCCATTCTTAATGAAAATGAAATGGTGAAAGGTGAGATTTACAAGCCTACAGACAGAATCAAGGTTTATATTCTTGAAGTTAAGAATGGTTCAAAGGGACCAAGAATTCTTGTATCAAGAACTCATCCTGATCTTGTTAAGAGATTATTTGAGCAGGAAGTTGCAGAGATTCAGGATGGTACAGTTGAAATAAAGAGTATTGCCAGAGAAGCAGGAAGCAGAACAAAGCTTGCCGTATATTCAAAGAATCCTAATGTTGATGCTGTTGGAGCATGCGTTGGTGTAAACGGAAGCAGAGTAAATCTTATTGTAGATGAGCTTCGTGGTGAGAAGATTGATGTAGTTAACTGGGATGATAACCCTGGTAATCTTATTCAGAATGCTCTTTCACCTGCTAAGATTGTTGCAGTATTTGCCGATCCTGATGAAAAGAGTGCAAAGGTTGTAGTTCCTGATTATCAGCTTTCACTTGCTATTGGTAAAGAAGGACAGAATGCCAGACTTGCAGCCAGACTCACAGGATATAAGATTGATATTAAGAGTGAGACTCAGGCAAAGGATACACCTGGATTCCGTATGGAAGATTATATGGATGACGAGGATGAAGAATATACAGATGATGATTATCAGAATGAATATGATGAGTCAGAGGAGTCTGATTATGAAAATTCAGATGAGGTTGATGTAGAATCTTCTGAAGAATAAAATCATCATGCCCGATCAGGAGGCATTATATGGCAAAGAAGATACCGATGAGACAATGCGTCGGGTGTGGACAGATGAAAAATAAAAAAGAAATGGTCCGCATTATCAAGCAGTCGGATGGTACTGTTCTTTTGGATAAGACTGGAAAACAGAATGGCAGGGGAGCTTATATCTGTAATGATAAGGAATGTTTTAAAAAGTCCAGAAAGAATAAAGGACTTGAGCGTTCTCTTAAGTCTCAGATACCAGAAGAAATACTTGACCAGCTTGAGAAGGAGTTTGATCTGGATTGAACAATACAGAAAAGATATATTCCCTTTTAGGGTTATGTAATAAAGCGGGTAAGCTTGTAAGTGGTGAATTTGCCACTGAAAAGGCAGTGAAATCCCGGGAAGCAAAACTTGTTATTATTAGCGAGGATGCTTCAGATAATACAAAAAAGAAATTTATGGATAAATGTAAATTCTACAAAGTGCAGGTGCTCAGCTTTGGAGATAAAGAAAACTTGGGGCATGCAATTGGTAAGGACATTCGAACAAGTCTTGCAATAACTGATGAGGGACTGGCGAAAACGCTTTTGAATAACTTACTCTTAGATAAACAGTACGGAGGAAATGTGAATGGCGAAAATTAAAATATCCGAACTTGCAACGGAGCTTGGACATGATACTAAAGAAGTGATCAGCTTCCTGCAGGAGCAAGGAATTGAAGCAAAGCGTTCAAACAGTTCAATTGAGGATGATATTGCAGGTAAAGTAAGAAGTCACTTTGGCAATAAAGGTGGAGCGGCACCAAAAGCTGATGAATCAAAAGAAGTAAAGAAAACTTCTGATGAGAATAAAAATGCTGAAGGTCAGCCTGTTAAGAAAAAGAAAAAAATCATCATGGTTACTAATGCTAATAATTCCAAGATGGGTGGTTTCCATAACGATAATAACAACTCTAACAGAAATAATAATAACAACAATAATAATCGTCGTCAGAATAATGGCGGAAACAATAATAACAGGAATAGCAGAGGCGGAAACTTTACACAGTCACAGAATGCTTATAGACCTATAAAGCCTTTAACAGCTCCATCACAGCTTGAGAGTTATAACAATGAGATACCTAAGTATAATGCAAACAAGAATAATTCCAAGCCAAAGCCAGCTGAGAAGCCAGTTGTTGAAGAGGCAGCAACAGTAGTACAAGAGCCAGTTGCAAAGGTTGAAACAAAACCAGCTGCAACACCAGCTCCAGCTGAAAAGACTGTTTCTGAAGGTGCTACAAGAGACAATAACAGAAATAATGACAGACAGCAGAGACCTCAGAATAATAGAAATAATAATTTCAACAATAACAATAATAATAGAAATTATGGAAACAGAGATGCATCTGGAAACAGAGATGCTTCAGGAAATAGAAATAATCAGGGCGGACGTGATAGAGACCGTAACAACCAGAATCGTTTTGACAGACGCGATGGCGGATTTAATAAAGATAGAGACCATAATAATGGCGGTATGAGTGGAAGACCTTCTTTTGATAAGCAGGGTGGAAAATCTTTTGGAAATCAGGGAAGAAATGGTGCCCAGGATGGAAATGGTCGTGGACAGGGCAGAAAGTTTGATAAGAATGCCGGACGTGGTGGCAATAGTTTTGGTGCATCTGATATGCCAATGAAGGGTGCAGATAAGCACGGAAGAGATGAAGAGAAGAGACGTTCAGCAAAAGAGGCTGATAGAGATAGAAGATCTAAAAAGGATCTTGTTTATGAAGATGATGATAATATGCCAAGAAGTAAGAAGGTTGGTCGCTTCATAAAGCCTGAAGTAAAGAAGGTAGAGGAACCAGAAGAGCAGATCAAAGTAATAACAATTCCTGAAAAGCTTACAATTAAGGAACTTGCCGAAAAGATGAAGCTTCAGCCTTCAGTTATTATTAAGAAGTTGTTCCTTGCTGGACAGATTGTTACAGTTAACTCTGAACTTTCATATGAGGAAGCTGAAAATATTGCTATTGAATATGAGATTATCTGTGAGAAAGAGGTTCAGGTAGATATTATTGAAGAGCTTCTTAAAGAGGATGAAGATGCAGAAGAGACTCTGGTTAAGAGACCTCCTGTTGTCTGCGTAATGGGTCACGTTGATCATGGTAAGACATCACTTCTTGATGCTATTAGAGAAACAAGTGTAACTGATAAGGAAGCTGGTGGTATTACACAGAGAATCGGTGCTTATACAGTTGCTATTAATGATCAGAAGATAACATTCCTTGATACACCTGGTCATGAAGCATTTACAGCCATGAGAATGCGTGGTGCTAATTCAACTGATATTGCAGTTCTTGTTGTAGCTGCAGATGATGGTGTTATGCCTCAGACAATTGAAGCTATCAATCATGCTAAGGCAGCAGAAGTTGAAATAATTGTAGCAGTTAATAAGATTGATAAACCAAATGCTAATATAGACAGAGTTAAGCAGGAAATGACAGAACACGGTCTTATTGCAACAGATTGGGGCGGAACAACAGAATTCGTACCAGTATCTGCTAAGACTGGAGAAGGTATTGATACTCTTCTTGAGACAATTCTTCTTACTGCTGATATTCTTGAACTTAAGGCAAATCCTAACAGACAGGCAAGAGGTCTTGTTCTTGAGGCAAGACTTGATAAGGGACGTGGTCCTGTTGCTAATATTCTTGTTCAGAAGGGAACTCTTCATGTTGGAGATTTCATTTCTGCAGGAGCAAGTCATGGTAAGGTTAGAGCCATGGTTGATGATAAGGGTAACAGACTTAAAGAAGCTAAGCCTTCACAGCCTGTAGAAATCCTTGGACTTTCAGATGTTCCAAATGCTGGTGAGGTATTTATTTCTCATGAAAATGATAAGACTGCAAAACAGTTTGCTGATACTTATCTGCAGCAGCATAAGAAAGAGCTTATTGAAGAGACTAAAGCTAAAATGTCTCTTGATGAACTTTATTCAAAGATTGAAGAAGGTAAGCTGAAAGAACTTAATATCATTATTAAAGCAGATGTTCAGGGTAGTGCTGAAGCACTTAAGCAGAGCCTTGTTAAGCTTTCCAATGAAGAAGTAGTAGTTAAAGTAATCCATTGTGGTGTAGGTACGATTACAGAATCTGATGTAGTTCTTGCAGCTGCATCAAGTGCTATTATCATTGGATTTGACGTTAGAATTGATTCAATGACAAAGAGTATGGCTGAGCACGAAGGTGTAGAGGTTAAGATTTATAAGGTAATCTACCAGGCAATTGAAGATATTGATAATGCCATGAAGGGTATGCTTGCTCCTATCTATGAAGAAAAAGTCATCGGACATGCAGAAATCCGTCAGATATTCAAGGCTTCCAAGCTTGGAAATATCGCTGGTTCATTTGTTCTTGACGGATATATCCAGAAGGATTGTATGGTTAGAGTAACAAGAGAAGATGAGCAGATCTTTGAAGGAAAGCTTGCTTCACTTAAGAGATTTAAGGACGATGTAAAAGAAGTTAAGGAAGGTTACGAATGTGGTCTTGTATTTGAAGACTTTGATCAGATTCAGACTGATGATAAGGTAGAAGCTTATATCATGGTAGAAGTGCCACGTAACTAATATTACACAGGGTTTGAACACTAGCTGTTCAAACCTTTGTCGTATTAATCTTTAATACGGAAAGGTCAATATGAGAAAGAACAGTATAAAAAATATAAGAATAAATGGAGAAGTTCAGAAGGTTATATCTGAAGCTCTTAGATTCAGCAAGGATCCAAGAATAAGTCCTATGACATCTGTTATGGATGTTGAGGTTGCACCTGATCTTAAAACCTGTAAGGTATGGGTAAGTGTTTTTGGTGATGATGAAGATAGAAAGAGAACTGAAGAAGGCTTAAAGAGCGCAACAGGTTATGTAAGAAGTACTCTTGCAAAGCAGCTTAATCTCAGAAATACTCCAGAGATAAGATTTATAATGGATGATTCAATAGAATATGCAATCAATATGTCAAAGAAAATTGATGAGGTTGCAGCAGCTGATGCTAAAGCTCGTGAAGCCAGAGGCGAAGCTGATGAAAATGAAGAAATTGAAGACACAGAAGAATAAGGAATAATTATTAGATGAAAATAAGTGAAATTGCTAAGTCTGCAAACACAATAGGTATTAGTGGACATATTCGTCCTGATGGAGACTGTATTGGTTCATGCATGGGTATGTATCTTTTTCTTAAAAAGGTATTTCCTTCTAAGAGAATAGATGTATTTCTTGAAAACATACCTGCTGAATTTAATATTATAAAGGATGTTTCTGAGGTTAGAACGGATTTTAAAACTGATGTAGATAAATATGATCTTTTTATTGTGCTTGATTCCGGAAAAGACAGAATTGGTGATGCTGAATCTTTATTTGATAAGGCTGTACACACAGTTAATATTGATCATCATCTTAGTAATTCCGGTACAGGTATGGATAATTATATTGTTCCTACTGCAAGTTCTGCAGCAGAACTTGTTTATAATGTAATTGATAAAGAGTATATTGATGCAGATATTGCTCAGGCTATTTATATTGGAATTATATGCGATACAGGTGTATTTAAGTATTCTAATACATCACCTGAGACAATGAGAATTGGTGCAGAACTGATTTCTTATGGATTTGATTTTGGAAAGGTTATAGATGGAGTTTTTTATGAAAAAACTTATATACAGAATCAGATTCTTGGTAGAGCACTTCTTGAAAGTATACTTATTATGGATGGAAGATGCATTGTTTCAATGGTGAACAGACAGACGATGGATTTTTATGAGGCCATGTCAAGTGATCTTGACGGAATAGTAAGTCAGCTTATGCTTACTAAGGGTGTTAATTGTGCCATCTTTATGCATGAGATGGAGCCACTTAGTTATAAAGTCAGTCTCAGGTCAGACGGCATGGTTAATGTGGCAAAGGTTGCTGAAATATTTGGCGGCGGCGGTCATGCCAGAGCAGCAGGGCTTACTATAAATGGAACACCACATGACGTAATAAATAGTATTACATTATATCTTGAACAATATTTGAATGGCGAAAAGAAATAAATGAAGAATAGATACAATGGATTAATTAATGTGTACAAGGAACCTGGCTTTACTTCAAATGATGTTGTTGCAAAAATGCGAGGCATTTTGAAACAAAGAAAGATAGGACATACAGGTACACTTGACCCGGATGCTGTAGGAGTTCTTGTAGTATGTGTTGGCACAGGAACCAAGCTTGTTGAGATGCTTACTGATCATAGCAAGGAATACATTGCAGTCTGCAGACTTGGTGTAACTACGGATACACAGGACATGTCGGGAAATATACTATGTAAAAATGATGTAAATGTTACGTCAGAAGCTCTCCATGCAGCGGTACATAAGTTTGTTGGAGATTATGATCAGATACCACCTATGTATTCTGCTATAAAAGTAGGTGGCAAAAAGTTATATGAACTTGCCAGAGAAGGTAAGGAAATAGACAGACAACCAAGAAAAATTCATATTGATATGATACGTATTCTTGATGAGTCACATTTACAGGACGAGCATACCTTTACAATGGAGGTGAAGTGCTCGAAAGGTACCTATATCAGAACACTTTGTAATGATATAGGTGAATGCCTTGGCTGTGGTGGTGCCATGGAACATCTGACTAGAACAAGAGTAGGAAGCTTTGGACTTGAAAATGCATATACTCTTAGTCAGATAGAAAAACTTCGCGATGAGGATAAGCTTGATACAATTGTTTTTCCATCGGAATATATATTTAAAAATCTTGATATTGTGCATATCAAAGATGATTACAGGAAACTTCTTGAAAATGGTAATAGCTTTAAATTAAGCAATATTGCGGATGTTCAGCCGGAAGACGAGCAGGATGTAATAGAAGAAGATAAGCTGTATCAGGATGGAACAATGGTAAGAGTATATTCTGAGGATGAAGTGTTTTTTGGTATATACAAATTTGATGAAAGAACTGGAAGCTTTAGAACCTATAAGTTCTTTTTCGAGAAGGATTAAAAAATCCTGATATTATAATTAACTCATTTTAATATATTAATGAGTGCATGGAGTATAGATGCGTATTATTGAAGGCAGTGCCACATTTAAGATAGAAGACAATACCGCAGTGGCTATTGGTAAATTTGATGGAGTACATGGCGGGCATAAAAAGCTTATTCAAAATATCCTGGATCAAAAGCCGGATGGACTTAAAAGTGTAATATTTACATTTGACCCATCTCCATCTTCCTTTTTTAGTGGGAAGATTATTCCGGAATTATATACAAAAGAGGAAAAGCGAAGAGAATTTGAAAAGCTTGGCATAGATATACTGGTTGAATTTCCTTTGAACAGTGAAACAGCAGCTACTTCGCCAGAGGATTTTATTTCAAAAATACTTGTAGGTATGCTAAATGCAAAATATATAGCTGCAGGAAATGACCTTTCTTTTGGAAATAAAGGAAGAGGAGATCATCATCTTCTTGAAGCAATGGCGGTTAAATATGGCTACGAAACAAAAATCATACAAAAGGTAATTATGAGCGGTAAAGAAGTAAGCTCTACTTTTGTAAGGGATGAAGTTTCAAAGGGAAATATGGAACTTGTTCAGAAACTTCTTGGAGAGACCTATAAGGTTACAGGAATTGTGGAGCATGGAAACAGTATAGGTCATACTATAGGATTTCCTACTGTAAATCTGATTCCTGCAAAGTCCAAGCTTATACCTCCTTTTGGTGTGTATTTTACCAATGTTAATGTTAATGGGAAAATATATAAGGGACTTACTAATATAGGTTGTAAACCTACTGTTACTGATGAAGGTATAATCGGAGTTGAAACATATATTTATGATTTCGATGAGGATATTTATGACTGTTATATAGAGGTGGGACTTCTTCATCATCACAGAACAGAGATTAAATTTGCAGATCTTAATGAGCTTAAAAAGCAGATTGATGATGATAAGGAAGCTGGAAAAACATATTTTGGTATGTGACCAGAATACTATAAAAACAGCTTTACAGCTTAGTATTTATGTGCTAGTATAATTACGTTGCGTTCAAAATTGAATGCATGAGTAAGTTACCAATACTCAGATTTGGGATACTCCAACCCGTTTCTTAGTATTTGGCAGATATAATTTATAAAGGAGAAAGAGAAATGATAGCAAAAGAGAAGAAAAACGAAGTTATTAGCAAGTTTGCAAGAAAAGCTGGAGACACAGGTTCACCAGAAGTTCAGGTTGCAATTCTTACAGAGAGAATTAAGGAGCTTAATGAGCACCTTTCACAGAATCCTAAGGATCACCACTCAAGAAGAGGTCTTCTTAAGATGGTAGGTCAGAGACGTAGACTTCTTGCTTATCTTAAGGATAAGGATATCGAGAGATATCGTAAGCTTATTGCTGATCTTGGTCTTAGAAAATAAGCTAATATCAAATGAAAAAGGGCGGATGGGGCTGATAATTAATATCACTTTGTCCGCCTTTAAGTGTTTATATGGTGTATGATTTTTCATACATTTTTATATAAAAAAATGTAACGTAGAATGATTAAGAGACTGCACACGTACCAGATAACTTGATGATAAGCAAGAAGGCTGGATACGGATGAGCAGAAAAGGAGAAAAAATGTTTAAAACTTACACAATGGACCTTGCAGGTCGCACACTTCGCGTAGACATAGGCAGAGTTGGAAAACAGGCTAATGGCTGTGCATTTATGATGTATGGAGATACAACTGTTCTTTCAACAGCTACTGCTTCTGCTAAGCCTAGAGATGGCATCGATTTCTTCCCACTCAGTGTTGAGTATAGTGAGAAGATGTATGCTGTAGGAAAGTTCCCTGGTGGATTTAATAAGAGAGAAGGAAAGCCATCAGAAAATGCTATTCTTACAAGCCGTGTAATCGATAGACCTATGCGTCCTTTGTTCCCTAAGGATTATAGAAATGATGTAACACTTGAAAATATGGTTATGGCTGTGGATACAGAGTGCAGACCAGAGCTTGTTGCTATGCTTGGTTCTTCAATCGCTGTATCAATTTCAGATATCCCATTTGATGGTCCATGCTCAATGACTCAGATTGGTATGAAGGATGGTGAATTTATTGTTAACCCTTCACAGGAAATTTGGGATACAGGTGATATGAGACTTACAGTTGCTTCAGTAGGTCAGAAGGTAATCATGATTGAAGCTGGATGTAACGAAATCCCTGAAGAGAAGATGAAGGAAGCTATTTATCTTGCACACGATGTTAACCTTAAAGTTATTGAATTCATTAAGGGTATCGTTGCTGAGGTTGGTAAGCCAAAGCACGAGTATGTAAGCTGTGCTGTTCCTGAAGAGCTCTTTAATGCAATCAAAGAAATTGTTCCTCCTGCAGAAATGGAAGAAGCTGTATTTACAGATGAAAAGCAGGTAAGAGAAGAGAATATTGCTAATATTACAGAAAGACTTGAAGAAGCATTTGCTGAAAATGAAGAGTGGCTTGCTATTCTTCCAGATGCAATTTATCAGTATGAGAAGAAGACTGTTCGTAAGATGATCCTTAAAGATCATAAGAGACCAGATGGTCGTGACATTAAGCAGATCAGACCTCTTTCAGCTGAAGTTGATATTATTCCTAGAGTACATGGTTCAGCTATGTTTACACGTGGACAGACACAGATCTGTGACGTAGTAACACTTGCTCCTCTTTCAGAGATGCAGAAGGTAGATGGACTTGATCCATATGCTCCAGATAAGAGATATGTACATCAGTACAACTTCCCTGCATATTCAGTAGGTGAGACAAAGGTTTCAAGAGGACCAGGACGT
>JAILEJ010000154.1 GCA_024688095.1 Butyrivibrio sp. | reverse complement strand
TTGCTGCTTTATCTACCGGGAGATTTATACAGCCATGAGAACCACTTGTAACATATAATTCACCACCAAATTCTGATCTCCAGCTTGCATCATGCATTCCGACATTACCATTAAACGGCATCCAGTAACTGACCGGAGATTCATAATTCTCTCCAACAAGTGTTGCATCACGTTCTTTATAAGTAATGCCATAAGTTCCCGTTGGGGTACAGGTTCCTTTATTTACACATCCTGATACAAAATCAGATTCTTCTTTCATTACACCATCTACAAATACCCAGAGATGTTGCTTAGTCAGATTAATTTCAACATAAGAGCTTCCCCAGTCCGTATCTCCATATTCTGCTGCGGTTCCAAAATATACAGGAGTTCTGGTAGTCTTTTCTCCGGCCTTTATCTGTTCAATGAGTTCGCTGGTCTCAGTTGTTCTATCCATCCACCAGCCATAATCCCCACCAGATACCTCAACTGTTTCTCCAGTATAGGATATAAGTGTTCTTGTTGTACCAAATGTGTCATACTGTCTTGCGATACTGTTTACAAAATCTCTGACCTTTGTTTCGTCAAGTGATACCTGCGTTCCATCTATATCGCACCACTCTTTTATAACTGTTCCATCTACTGTAACTATATCAGAACCAAATTCATAAGTAATAACAGCTCTGCAGTACTGATTTAAATTATTACAAAGCTCATTAAGCTCAGCATTATCTGATAGAACATTTGCATTTTCATAGCATTCATCTGATAACTCAAGTTCAGCATCAAGTATATCAAGTGCTTCACTAATTTCAGCAATCACCTTTTCCTTAACAGGTTTTTGCCCTGCTTCTTCAGATACTATATAAAAGCCCTCTTCGCCTATTTCATCTGAAATGTATGCATCTACAGGTTCAATTATATTTTCTGTGGAAAAAATGGATAAATTTTCTACCAATGCTTCAATAGTATCAGCAGAATAAACTACTATATTATCTGTTGTAATATGGTCTTCTTTAAAAAGGTATGCAGGCCACAAAAATGAATTTTGTGAAGCTAGCGCCTCTTCAAACTGATCATCCATCTGCAGTGATAACCCCGCTTCATCTGCAGATATTGTATCTGTTACATCGCCTCTGCCATTTACTGTAAGAACATACTTTTTTAGTTCCGAAGTAACTACTTCTTCTATATCTGAAGCTGTCATATTCTGCGCATCTATATCATTTACATAGGTATTAAATAAAAAGTGCTTAGTAAAATACAGTGATATTCCAATGTAAATTATCAATACCAAAGTCAAAACTAATAATATGATTGCTCTAAGTTCAATTGTTTTTCTACGTCTTCTTCTAATTCTTTGTTCCATAAATACTCCGATAATATTTTAATGCTAATATTAACATCCTTTATGGTCTGCTTTATTCTCGGCCGGATGTATATAAATTAAAGTATACCCAATGCCTGTAAGAATAGTATGGCAAGCATAATTGGTGCTATGTATTGTATCATTATTCTGTAAAGCTTTTCTCTTCCAAAACGACTTCCTGTCTTCGTGACTTCATCTATTACATAATCAGGTTTTACTATCCAGCCTATAAGAATACATGTTGCCATAGCAACAATAGGCATCAGGATATTATTACTAATATAATCCATAATGTCCAAAATCTGAGCAACTGCTCCATTTGGCAATGAAACTTCAAAATATAACTTGTTATAGCCAAGACAGACTACTGTACCTATAGCAAGAGCTATAATTGTTTCAAAGACTGTAGCTCTTCTTCTTGAAATATGGAATTCATCCATAAAACTTGAAACAATGGCTTCCATAATTGATATACAGCTTGTAAGTGCGGCAAATATTACCATAAGGAAGAACACAATTCCAATAAAAGTTCCCACACTTCCCATTTCCTGGAATATCTTTGGCATAGATATAAACATAAGTCCAGGACCAGAAGCACTCATTCCTTCAGTTCCCATAAATGCGTATACTGCAGGAATAATCATTACACCTGCAAAAAAGGCTACAAGAGTATCAAATATTTCAATCTGATTTATGGATCTCATAAGGTTATCTTCATCTCTAACATATGAACCATAAGCAATCATAATACCCATAGCAATACTAAGAGAATAAAATAACTGTCCCATTGCATCCATTATTACAATAATAATATCATCAAGGCTCTTTCCTTCAATTGATGGAATAAGATATATCTTAAGTCCATCCAAACCTGTTCGAACTGCCCCTGCATCATCTGTATGACTAATTGTCAAAGAAAAAATTGCTATTCCTACAACAAGTATTATAAGAACAGGCATCAAAATCTTTGAAACCGTCTCAATCCCCTTTTCTACTCCAAGATAAATAATAAATGCTGTTGCCAAAAGGAATATAGCCATATAGATTATTGGTTCATAATCAGATGTTATAAAGGATGTAAAATACCCATCTACAGCAGCTTCTTTTCCGGATCCGGTTATAAATGTAACAAAGTACTTTAATACCCATCCTCCTATAACACTGTAATACGGGATTATCATCATAGGAACAATACATGCAATTGTTCCCAGCCATCTGAATTTTGGATTAATTTTATTATATGCAGTAAGTGGACTCTGCTTTGTCTTTCTTCCTATGGCAATCTCTGATGTAAGCAGTGTAAAGCCAAATGTAACTGCCAGTATAATATAAATTACAAGAAAAAGACCTCCACCATCTTTTGCTGCAAGATATGGAAATCTCCATATATTACCGAGTCCTACTGCACTTCCTGCCGCAGCAAGAACAAACCCGATTGAACTTGAAAACGATGTTCTTTTGTTATTCATATGTCCCCCTCAATAAAAAACTTTTTCATCTAATTATCAAATAATTCATAATTTTTTAGTATAATAACATTTAAAAGTTGTTTCTGTCACTTTACTAATTAAACAAAAATATACCCTCAAATGCTAGTTTTATATAACATTTGAGAGTAATATTTCTTTAATTAATTATATCTTCTTCTTTCGAATCCGTTTTCCTTATAATATCTTGTTTTATCCTCATACATCACAGCATCTGCAATCTTCTCAAGTTCTTTTAAATCTGCATCCGGATAGTCTTTATGAGCTGCATAGCCAACAGAAATACTAAGTGAATCCATATATTCACCCTTCCACTTAGACTCAATTTCTCTGATTCTGCCTACAACAGTTTCTATATGCTCTGTAAATAAAATTGCTGTAAATTCATCTCCGCCTGTTCTGTAAACTGTACCACGATTGCCAACCGCTTCAAAAAGGCAATTAGCCGCTCCTACAATAAGTTCATCACCGGCAGCATGACCTTTGGTATCATTTGCAAACTTTAGTCTATTCACATCCATACATGCAATAACAAAATTATCTTCAAGTGGCTCAGTATTGTATTTTGCTATGCTATCTTCAAAGCTTCTTCGATTATATAATCTGGTAAGTTCATCAGTAATTGAAATTCTTATGAGATGTTCTTCTCTACGTTTTTCAGTATCAATATTCTGTATTGTATATACAACAATATAAGGAACGCCTTCTTTATCCGCCTCAACCGATATGTACTGTGCTCTAAACCATCCCATTTCTACTCCAATAAATTCATTATATATAACCTTTTTATTGGTAAGTCTTTGCTGAACCGTCCTGATATCTGTAAATTTATAAAACATATCATGCTGATCCGGTGCAACCTTGGATAATAACATGTTATTCATTCTGGTATGAGTCTGAGAAAGAAGATCAAGCTTATGTATTTCATAATTATTATCAAGAAGTGACATCTCTGTCATCTTATTAAAATCTATAAGATTCGCATATTCATAAATTCCTACCATGGAATTTAAAATATCCATCTGCGCATTGATTTTATCAATCTGCTGACTTCTTTCGAGATTTTTTTCAATAAGATCTTTGAAATAGGACTCATTTATTTTAGTAAGAGCATAACCAACAATAGATATAACGATCATTTCAATAGTATAGCCTGATATAGTATTAAAAAAGTAACTCGTTGCTGTATTATAGTTAGTATTAACACTTGCATAATGCGGAGAAACCAGCCAAACAGCGATATCCATTATAATATAGTTAAAGGCAAGTGTTGCCAGATAAACTTTTCTGTTACATAACATTATGCTGAGAATAGGGACAAAGAACCATGTAATATGAATATTTATATATGAAAGTTCCATTCTCATAAGAAGCAGTTCAATAGCAACAAGTGCAATAATACTAGGCAGTATTGACTCCGGTCTGCGCCTTAGAATCTCATAATGCACCACAGACATAACAAACATAACTAATGAAATAGTTATGCAGGTAATATATTGCACAGAATCAAATATTCCCAGCTTAATACCACCTGCTATAGCCGGTCCCACAAGAATGCATGCCCATAAAACGGAATTTAAATACAGGTTGACCTTTTTTAAATTCTCATTTATAAAAGCTTTATATTCTATGCTTTCCAGATTTTCAGTTCTACGACCAAAATAATCAACCATAATTGTTATCCCAATACTCCATTCAACGCTTTCATTAGCTCATCAACAACAATTGGCTTACCCACATGTCCATCCATGCCTGCATCTTTTGCATTTTTCTTATCTTCTTCAAATGCATTTGCCGTCATGGCAATTATAGGAATATCACATTTTCCTTTTACTTCTGACTTCCTGATTTCCTGAGTTGCTTCATATCCATTTAAATTAGGCATCTGCACATCCATAAGTATCACATCATAATAGTTTGGTGGCATTTTCCTGACTTCTTCAACGCATTCTGCTCCATCAGAAACTCTGTCTACAATACAACCTACTTCTTCTAATATCATGGTTGCAATTTCTGCGTTTACATCCATGTCTTCCGCAAGAAGTACTCTTTTTCCTGTAAAATCATATGCCTTCTTAGGTTCTTCGATAACCTTTATATCTTCTTTCGTAGCTATTCTGCATGGAATCTTCACTGTAAATGTTGTGCCCTTACCAATTTCACTTTCAACATCTATTGATCCGCCAAGAAAATCTACAAATCTTTTGACTATGGACATTCCAAGTCCGGTTCCCTCGATTTTATTCTTTTCACAAACCTTTTCTCTTGAAAATTCATCAAATAGAGTTGGCAAAAATTCCTTACTCATACCCTTTCCGGTATCTGTTATTGTAGTCTTATATAATGTGTAACCATCTTTAACATACGGAAGCTCTTCAAGCAAAATAGTTACAGTTCCGCCTTTGTCCGTATATTTATATGCATTTGAAATAATATTAAGATAAATTTCTCTTATTTTAGTCACATCACAAAATGCATATTTATTATTTACTTTAGAATACTTTCTGAATTCTATTTCCTTCTGATACATCTGTTCATCAAACATATCACAAACGGAGTCAAACACTTTATCTACATCAACTGCAGTTTCCTCCAGCACCATAGCTCCATTTTCAATTCTGGCCATCTCAAGAACATTATTAAGAATTGACATAAGGACATCCCCGGATTCTTTTACCTTATCGAGATATTCCTTAACCATTTCCTCATTTTTTCTGTTTTTTCTGGCAAGATCAGTAAAACCAAGAATTGCATTCATTGGTGTTCTGATGTCATGTGACATATTAAAAAGAAAAGTGGTCTTTGCTTTACTTGCTTCTTTCGCAATAGCCATTGCTTCTTTAGTCCGCTTAAGTGAAACAGCAAGCGCAATTACAATCAGGACTATTAAGCTAAGTACCAGCAGTACCACTGAAAGAACTATATGAAAATTATCTTCTATAATACTTTCAAGTGTAACACTGTCCTTATAGTCAGTATACTTATACATTTCATTGGTCATTGTGGACTCATCCATAAGACATAAGCCTCTTTCAAGAAGAGTATAAAGGATAATATTTCCCTTTTTCAGTCCTAT
>JAILEJ010000152.1 GCA_024688095.1 Butyrivibrio sp. | reverse complement strand
AGAATCATCAAATTTCTTACCACCAACTTTAATAAGTTTACTGATAACTATTCCTTTAAGAGAAAGGATTGAAATCTCTGTTGTGTCATAACCAACATTAACTACAAGAACACCCTGAGAATTCATAACATCAACACCCATTCCAAGTCCGTCGGCAACAGGTTTTCTTACAAGCATGATTTTCTTGGCTTTTATACCTGATTCATGAATCAGATCATGGAAAGCTCTTCTTTCAACTTCTGTAACATCCTTTGGAACTGCAATATAAACATCTGCAGGACGAAGAACACCCTTCATCTCATTCGTAATAAAAAGCTTTACAAGAGATTTCATATGATCAATGTCTGCAATAACACCATTACTTAATGGATATGATATCTGAATATTTGGTGGTGTCTTTTCATACATATCGTATGCAGAATCACCATATGCAAGAATATTTGTCTTATTCTCAATAGCAATAATATTCTTTTCAACAGTAACCTTATCTTCATTCTTGTTGAAAATCTTAATATTGGATGTACCTAAATCAATTCCAAAAACGTTGTTACCCAAAGCTCAATCTCCATTCTGACTATTTTATAAAAGTCCTTCTTTTTTAAAACTATAATAATCATTATCTCCAATGACTATATGATCCAGAAGCTGAATATCCATTAAATTTCCAGCTTCCTTTATTTTCTTTGTAACAGCAATATCACAATTGCTTGGTGTGGGATTACCTCCCGGATGGTTATGCAAGAGCAGTATCTTAACAGCTCCTGATTTGACTGCATTTCTAAAAACTTCTCTGGTAGAAATAAGAGAACTGTTTACCGTTCCAATTGAAATAACTGTTTCATTAATTGGAACAAGTGCATTATTAAGCGAAACCATTATTACATATTCTCTTTCTTCATGGCGCAGCTGCTCAATATAATAATCTGCAACTGAATCCGGGTTGTTAAAGCTAACTTCACATCTTTTCTTTTCAACCCACATACGCCTTGCAAGTTCAGCTATACACTTAATCTTTACAGCTTTGACTTCTCCGATACCATCAATCTTCATAAGATCTTCAAGACTAAGGTGATAGAGGCTGTTTAACCCCTGCTCAAATCCGCCGCCCATTGTCAAAACTTCTCTTGCAATATCAAGAGCACTGCTTTTACCAGTTCCTGTTCTAATAATTATTGCAAGAAGTTCGGATGCGGAGAGACTTTCAGCTCCAAATCTTTTGAACTTCTCATAGGGAAGCTCTTCTGCCAGATAATTTTTTTCAGTTGTTTCTACCATAAATGGATTTATATTGCTTATCATACTTTCCTTTCTATTTCTCCGGACAGTCCAAAAAGCATAATATGCAAAAATAATTTTAACACAAAATAAAGAAATTATACAAAAAATTATTGTAAATATATATTTTTTTGTAAAGTCCTTTAAAAATAAGGCTTTTACAAAAAATCATCAAATATTTATAAGCCCCTTATCCTTCATAGCCTGAACAGTTTTTAAAATTCCAAGTTTTGCATGAGGCCATGTAAGTCCTCCCTGGAAATATACATTGTAAGGAGCCTTAAGTGGTCCGTCTGCTGAAAGCTCAATAGATGAACCTGAAACAAATGCTCCTGCAGCCATAATAACCTGAGCATCGTACCCCGGCATATCCCATGGTTCAGGTGCAACAAAGGAATCTACAGGAGCTGCTGCCTGCACACCTTCACAGAAAGCAATAAGTCCTTCAGGCTTTCCAAATGTAATAGACTGAATTATATCAAATCTGTCTTCAGTAGCATTAGGAAATACATCAAACCCAAAATTCTCATAAAGATTAGCTGCAAATATAGCACCTTTCAAAGCAGATGCTGTTACAGTAGGTGCAAGGAAAAATCCCTGATAAAACTGTGGAAGTATTCCAAGAGACGCTCCAACCTCTTTACCAAGTCCAGGTGATGTAAGTCTGTAAGCTGCGTTTTCGACACATTCCTTTTTGCCTGCAATATAACCGCCAATTGGAGCAAGTCCTCCACCAGGATTTTTAATAAGTGATCCAACAATCATATCTGCGCCAACATCTGTAGGCTCAATCTTCTGAACAAACTCTCCATAACAGTTATCAACCATACAGATAATCTCTGGTTTGATCTCTTTTATAAATTTAATAAGCTCACCAATTCTTTCAACAGACAATGTAGGTCTTGTTGCATAACCTTTAGATCTCTGAATTGTAACAAGCTTTGTCTTTTCGTTTATAGCCTTTCTGATGCCTTCAAAGTCAAAGCTTCCATCTTCAAGAAGATCCACCTGACTATAAGTAACACCATACTCTGCAAGAGATCCCTTTGAAGGTCTGATTCCTATGACCTCTTCAAGAGTGTCATAAGGTTTTCCAACAGGTGACAATAATTCATCTCCTGGTCTTAAATTACTCATTAGCGCAAGGGCAAGTGCATGAGTTCCGCAGGTAATCTGAGGTCTTACAAGAGCATCTTCTGTATGAAAAACTGAAGCATAAACCTGCTCAAGCTTATCTCTTCCAATATCACTATAGCCATAGCCTGTAGTACCAAGAAGACATGCCTCACTCACATTATTCTTCTGCATTGCATTTAAAACTTTAAGCTGATTGTATTCAGCATTAGAATCAATAATATCAAATCTGTCACGAAGCCTTGTGCATGTAGCTTCTCCAAGCTCATAAACTTCCTGTGAAATACCAAGTTCATGATAAATAGTTTCATTTAAAATACTCATAACCTAAAAAATTCCTAACCTTACTAAAAAATAATTATATAATTATATACCTTTAAAACAAACATCAGATACCAAATAATTCATTCATTTATCTGACGGATAATCTCCTCAAGTACTTTTTTGTCATCTCTTCCAAATTCTTTTTTGTTTATCCATCTTACATCTTTCTCACGCTTAAACCATGTAAGCTGGCGTTTTGCAAAATGCCTTGTATTTCTTTTTATAAGATATACAGCTCTTTCCAAATCTATATTTCCCATTACATAATCATACATCTCACGATAACCAAGTCCCTGCATTGCAGTAGAATGAGGATCAATTCCTTTATTAATAAGACTCTTCATTTCATCCTCAAGACCTTCTTCTATCATCTTATCGACACGAACATCTATGCGTGAGTATAATACTTCCCTGTCATCTGTCAATACAAAGTATCTAAAATCATAGGGAGATTTCTTTTGTCTTTCTTCTTCATTATGTTTTGAAATCTGTTCTCCGGTCTTATTGTAATATTCTAAAGCCCTTATTACACGCTTTACATTGTTAGCATGTATTGAGTCTGCTGAGGCAGGATCAACTTTTCTAAGCTCCTCATGCAAAAATTCAGCTCCCTTTGTCCTTGCTATTTCCTCAAGCGCATGTCTGTAAGTTTCATCAATATCAGTCTCAGTAAAATCTATATCATATAGTACTGCCTGAATATAAAATCCTGTACCGCCAACTATGATCGGTACTCTGCCACGACTTTTAATATCGGCAATCGCTTCATCAGCAAGCTTCTTAAAGGTAAAAACATTAAAATCCTCATCAGTATCAAGAATATCAATAAGATGATGCCTTACTCCATCCATCTGCTCCTGAGTAATCTTATCTGTTCCAATATTCATCCCCTTATAAACCTGCATTGAATCAGCAGAAATAATTTCACCATTTATTCTTTTTGCCAGTTCTATCGAAAGCTTTGTTTTACCAACCGCAGTAGGGCCTGTAACAACAATTAAACCGTTATCGTTCATATATTAATCCCATTATATTTATTAGAAAAATATTTTTTAATCTTTCCAGAAATCAGAATGCCTGATAAAAAATTTTGATTATCAGTTAACAACACGCTTAAACTTCTTATCGATCTCATATTTACTCATAGAAATGATAGTAGGTCTACCATGCGGACAATTGTAAGGATTTTCAAGTGTCAGTAGTTCATCTAAAAGCTCTGACATCTCTTCTCTTGTCATCCTTGTATTACCTTTAACAGAAGCCTTGCAGGCCATACTTGCAATTTTATAGTTAATTACATCCGGAGTTTTTTCACTTCCACCTTCATGGGAGAGATCATCCAGAATCTCTATAAACATTTCTTTTTCACCAGCGCATCCATAAAGATCCGTAGGCATTTCTCTTATGGCATATTCTTTTCCGCCAAAGTTTTCTATATTAAAACCAAGCTTTTCAAAATATGCTCTGTATTCAAGGAAAATATCCTCTTCCTGAGCTGAGAGAGTTACTATTACAGGTGGATTGATAAGCTGAGAGGTAATACTTTTTTCTTTATATTTTTTTATCATTCTCTCATAATTAACCTTTTCATGTGCAGCATGCTGATCAACTATAAAAAGCTTATCCTTAAAGCCAAAAAGCCAGTAGGTACCAAATATCTGGCCAAGAATCTCATAATCCTGCCTGTTGTCTTTTGTAAGAATCTTCTCATCAAAAAGATTAAGTTGCATCCCCTTTTCTACGATAACAGCATCCTTTGCCTTTATTATATTACCTTCATAATTTGATGCGGCTGTATCTGCTTTAACTTCTTTATTTCCAAAAACTCTGGTCCAAACAGCAGATTTTGTATTATCTTCAATCTTAACTGGCTCAGCCTTAATTCCCTCTGCATATACAGGTGTTGCTTCTTCAAGCTTTCCATCAACAAGTCTGCTGGTTTCAAAAGGCTCCGGAGCTTTTTCATAGCTCACCTCTTTACTCTTTGAAACAACACTTTCCTGTATCTTTGATTTTTCTTCATTTACAACAGTATTATCTTTTTCATCAGAAAACCATTCCTCTGAAACAACTGTTTTCTTCTTTTCTTCAAGCTCAGCCTTTGCAGCCTCTTCTTTTGCAAGAAGTTCTTTGGCCTTTTCCTTTTTATCTTCAGCCTCATCAAGAAGCGCATCAGGAATCATCTCATGAGCACGAAGAGTTTCTTCAATATTTCTTCTTACAAAATCATATAATGCAGGCTGATTATTAAAACGAACCTCCATCTTTGCAGGATGAACATTTACATCAACCATCCCGGGTTCAAAGGTAAAATGAAGAACAACAAAAGGAAATTTATGCATCATAAGATATTGTTTATATCCCTCTTCTATAGCCTTTGATACAACCTTATCCTTTACATATCTTCCATTTATAAAAAATATTTCAAAATTTCTGTTGGAGCGGTTTACAGAAGGCTGTCCAAGATACCCCTCCATAGTAATACCATTTTCGCTTGCACTTATAGGAACAAGGCTGTAAGCAATATCTCTTCCATAAATCCGGTATATTAGTTCCTTTAAATCGCCATTTCCAGAAGTAATAAATTTATCATCTTTATTATTTATAAAATGAAATGAAATCGAAGGATTATCCATAGCCATATGTTCCATTACATCAGCTATATAACTTCCTTCAGTCTGTGGTGTTTTTAAAAACTTCTTTCTTGCAGGAGTATTATAAAAAATATCTCTGATAATAAAAGTTGTTCCATTTGGTGCGCCAACCTCTTCAAAGTACACTTCTTCTCCACCCTGGATTTCATATCTGATACCGCTAAGTTCTTCTTCTGTCTTTGTAATCATCTCAACCTTTGCAACAGAAGAAATACTAGATAACGCTTCACCTCTAAAACCCAAAGAACTAACAGCAAATAAATCTTCAAACTTTGTTATTTTACTTGTTGCATGTCTCTTAAAAGCTTTTCTGATCTGATCTTTTTCAATACCACTTCCATTATCAGTAACTCTTATTAAAGTTGTCCCGCCATCTTTAATCTCAACAGTAACAGATGTTGCACCTGAATCGATTGCATTTTCGACGAGCTCTTTGACTACGCTGGATGGACGTTCTACAACCTCTCCGGCAGCAATCTGATCAATAGTGGTTTTATCAAGTTCATGAATAATTGCCATCCTGTGCTCCTCCTAAATAAATCACTTTTATCTAACAATATTTAAACTGCATTACCCTTCCAACGATTCTTCAAATTATTCTGAAGCTTATATAATGTATTAAGTGCATCCATTGGTGTAAGATTAGAAATATCAATTTCCTGAAGTTCTTTAAGAACATCCTCATCCTTAACGGTGTCAAACAGACTGATCTGATCAATATCAACGGTATCATAATGCTTAACCGGTGCTTTCTTTTCAGTTCTGTTTGCAACAGCTATAGACTGAACCTTATCAGTAATATCATTTTCCGTAAGTTCCTCAGCAATTTCCTTGGCTCTGTCAATAACCATATCAGGAATACCTGCAAGCTTGGCGACCTGAATACCATAGCTCTTATCAGCCCCGCCTTTTATTATCTTACGAAGAAAAACAATATCATCACCTTTTTCTTTTACAGCAATACAGTAATTATTTACATTATCAATCTTACCTTCAAGTTCGGTGAGTTCATGATAATGAGTTGCAAAAAGAGTCTTTGCTCCAAGGAACTTTCTATTACTTATATGCTCAATAACAGCCCACGCAATTGACAAACCATCATACGTAGAGGTTCCTCTTCCTATTTCATCAAGTATCAAAAGTGAATCTGATGTAGCATTTCTAAGAATATTAGCCACTTCATTCATCTCAACCATAAATGTAGACTGACCACTTCCAAGATCATCTGAAGCACCAACTCTGGTAAAAATCCTGTCCACAATTCCAATAGCCGCAGAATCCGCAGGAACAAAAGATCCAATCTGAGCCATAAGTACGATAAGTGCGCTCTGCCTCATATATGTTGACTTACCTGCCATATTAGGACCTGTAATAATTGAAATACAATGCTTCTTATTATCAAGATAAGTATCATTTGAAATAAACATATCAGCTGTATCTATCATCTGTTCAACAACAGGATGACGACCACCTTTGATATTAATTAGTCCTTTATTATTAAGCTCAGGCTTCACATAATGATTCTTCTCTGCTACATAAGCCAGTGACTGATATACATCCAAAAGAGCTATTGCTTTTGCTGTACGCTGTATACGCTCAATTTCCTGTCCTATAGAATCCCTGATCTTACAGAACATATCATATTCAAGCCCTGATAATTTATCCTGAGCATTTAAAATAGTATCTTCTAGTTCCTTTAATTTTGGAGTTGTATATCTTTCTGCATTAGTAAGTGTCTGCTTTCTTACATAATCCTCAGGTACCTTATCTTTAAATGAATTAGTAACTTCAAAGGAATATCCAAATACATTACTGTATTTAATCCTGAGCGTTTTTATACCGGTTCTTTCTCTTTCAGAATTTTCAAGCTCAGCAAGCCATATCTTTCCATCAGTACTTGCTTTTCTAAAGTGATCAATATCCTCATCAAAGTTATCTTTAATAATTCCTCCATCTCTTATTACAAGCGGAGGCTCTTCAACAATAGCTTTATCAATTAGTTCATAGATATCCTGAAGTGGATCAATATCTTCATTGATTTTATCAAGTGCTTTATTACCCTTAAAATCCTCAAGAGCAATCTTTATTGCAGGAATCATTTTAACAGAATTTCTAAAAGCCAGAAGATCTCTTGGATTTGCTGTATGATAACTGATCTTACTCATAAGTCTTTCAAGGTCATAGATTGGATTTAGATATTCTCTAATTTCATCCCTTGAAATAGCATTTCCAAAAAAGGCATCAACAGCATCCTGACGCCTTTTTATCTCGTCAAGATCTATAAGTGGCTGTTCAATAAAACTTCTAAGAGTTCTTGCACCCATTGCAGTTCTTGTTTTATCAATAACCCACAAAAGAGTTCCCCTCTTTTGCTTATCACGCATAGTCTCTACAAGCTCAAGATTTCTTCTGGTAGAAGAATCCAAAAGCATATATTTACTTGTAAGATATGGATATATATGTGTGAAATTGGTCAGATCAGATTTTTGCATCTCGCACAAATACTGCATTAGAGCTCCTGCTGCAATAATACCAATAGGAAAATCCTCAATTCCAAGACCAATTAATGAATTTACCTTAAAATGCTTTGTAAGCACTTTTTTGCATGTATCCTCATCAAAATATTTCGAGCCAAGAGGATATACAGTTATACCAAGTCTGCCCTTGATATCTGCAAGATCAGCACCACTTAAAGTAAATGCATCATTACAGATAATCTCACTTGGAAGATATTTATTCAGCTCGTCCATTATGCTTCTAAGATCATCAACCTCGGTAAGATAATAATCACCCGTAGAAACATCAGCAACTGAAATACCACTCTTATCGGAAGAATAAAAAATGCACATAAGATAGTTGTTTTTTGTTTCTTCAAGAGCAGACATATTAAGGTTGGTACCCGGAGTAACAACCTTGATAACATCTCTTTTAACTATTCCCTGTGCCTGTTTTGGATCCTCAAGCTGTTCGCAGATAGCAACCTTGTAGCCTCTGCTTACAAGCTTATTAATATAAGTATCCGCAGCATGAAAAGGAACGCCACACATTGGCGCTCTTTCTTCTAATCCACAGCTTTTACCCGTAAGAGTAAGTTCAAGTTCCTTGGATACTATTTCAGCATCCTCAAAAAACATTTCGTAGAAATCACCTAACCTGTAAAAAAGTATGCAGCCATCATAATCCAATTTGGTAGCCAGATAATGCTGCATCATCGGAGATACTTTTTCCATTATCTCTTCATAATTATATTTCCCCACTTTTTTACATACCTCACTTCTATAAATAAAAATATTATATTTACACTATGCTTCCTGTGTAATAAAAGCCATGACACTTATCAAGCTTAACATCAACAAATTCGCCTATAAGGCTTTCATCACCCGGGAAATGAACAAGTGTATTATTACTCATTCTTCCAGTAACAAGATTACTGTCCTGCTCATTTATTCCTTCAACAAGTACTCTCTCTGTTTTTCCTTCAAGCTTTCCTGACTGGGCTCTTGCTGTTTCCTGAACTACCTTTAAAAGTCTGTCAAAGTTTCGTTTTGCATCAGCTTCACTTACCTGATCTTCAAAACCAGCAGCTGGAGTTCCGGTTCTCTTTGAATATATGAAAGTAAATGCATTATCAAAGCCTGCTTTTCTTACTACATCGATTGTCTCATCAACATCTTTATCTGTCTCACCGGGAAATCCTATTATGATATCAGTTGTAAGTGCTGCATCAGGAAGTTTTTCCCTGATAAGTTCAACCAGCTTTAAATAAGATTCTTTTGTATATCTCCTGTTCATACGCTTTAATATTTCTGTTGAACCTGACTGCAAAGGAAGATGTATATGTCTTGCAACCTTAGGATTTCTTGCAATAGTATCAATCAGATCTTCTGACATATCCTTTGGATGAGGTGTCATAAATCTTACCCTTTCAATACCCTCAACCTTGCAAACTTCTTCCAAAAGCTCAGGGAAAGTAATCTTATCCTCATCAGAAAGGCCTATACCATAAGAATCAACATTCTGCCCAAGAAGCATAACTTCTTTTACACCGTCTTTGGAAAGTTCTTCAACTTCCCTTATTATATCCTTTGGAGTTCTGCTTCTTTCTCTTCCACGTACATATGGAACGATACAATAAGTACAGAAATTATTGCATCCAAACATAATATTTACTCCGGATTTAAATTTATACTTTCTGCTTATTGGAAGCTGTTCAACGATTCTGTCTGTCTTGTCCCAAATATCAATTATCATTCTGTCAGATTCAAACATACGGCATAAAAGTTCAGCAAATTTATAAAGATTATGAGTACCAAAGATCAGATTAACAAATCTATAGCTCTTCTGAATCTTTTCAACTGCTCCCTTTTCCTGCATCATACATCCGCATAAAGCTGTTTTCATCCATGGTCTTTTTTTATGAAGGCTCTTAACATAACCAAGTCTTCCAAGTACTCTCTGGTCTGCATTATCTCGAACTGTACATGTATTATAAATAACAAAATCAGCATCTTCTGACTCAACTGATTCATACCCTATAGTTTCAAGGATTCCAACAAGCTTTTCTGAATCTTTGGCATTCATTTGACAACCAAAAGTAACTACACAGGCAGTAGGTCTTCTTCCAAGTTCCTTTTCAAGATTCTTAACATAACCTGTTGCTTTTTCTATATATGAAAACTGAACAAGGCTCTCCTCATCAGTAATGCCTTCTTTGCTTCCATGTAAAATATTTAAATCAAAACTCATAAAGTAAAAAAATCTCCTAAAAACACAGCATAAATAAGCTGTTTAAATTTTAATAAACACAATTATTTAGCATAAATCTGTACAAGTGCTTTTAAAATTTCTACAGTTTTAAGCATTTCCTGAACAGAAGCATACTCGTACTTGCCATGATAATTATATCCACCAGTACACAGATTAGGGCACGGAAGTCCTTTGAAAGAAAGAGCTGCACCATCTGTGCCTCCTCTTATAGGATTTTCAATTGAAGTTACTCCAACCTCTTCCATGGCTTTTCTTGCATTTTCAATTAAATGCATGTGTGGTTTTAACTTTTCAATCATATTGTAATAAGAATCTTCCATTGTAAGTTCAATTGTACCTTCTCCGTACTTCTTATTAAGGAACTCTACAATTTCACTAAAGAGCTTTTTCTTCTCTTCAAACTTAGCCATATCATGGTCTCTGATAATATAGTAAACAACAGCCTTTTCGCATGTCCCCTTCATTAATGTAAGATGAAAAAAGCCTTCTCTACCCTCTGTATACATTGGATTCTGAAATACAGGAAGCATCTGCTGAAATTCATATGCAATTAATGTTGCATTTATCATCTTATTTTTGGCATCACCAGGATGTACACTTCTTCCGTTAATAATAAGCTCACACTCAGCAGCATTGAAATTCTCATACTCAAGCTCGCCAAGCTTTCCGCCATCAACAGTATAGGCATATTCAGCGCCAAACCTCTTTATATCAAAGAACTTTGTACCTTCACCTATCTCTTCATCAGGAGTAAAACCAATCTTAATTTCACCATGTTTTATTTCAGGATGATTTAAAAGATACTGAGCCATTGTCATTATTTCTGAAACTCCGGCCTTATCGTCAGCTCCAAGAAGAGTGGTTCCATCAGTAACAATAATATCTTCTCCAACATGATTCTTAAGTTCAGGGAAATCAGAAGGTGATAAAACAACCTTTTCGCTCTCATTTAAAACTATATCACTACCATCATATTTTTCTACGATTCTAGGCTTTACATCCTTACCACTAACAGCATCAGACGTATCCATGTGAGAAATAAATCCAATTACAGGAACCTTCTTATCAATATTTGAAGGAATTGATGCATA
>JAILEJ010000148.1 GCA_024688095.1 Butyrivibrio sp. | reverse complement strand
CACATTGTCTATTCAGAATGAAATTAGTAAAAACAATGAATTGATTTTGTTTTGTAAGATTCCGAGGACACGAAATGAGATATGTGAGTTTTTAGGACTAAGTTCTGTTACTTATGCCATTCAGACTCATGTGATGCCATTAGTGGAACAAGGCCTTATAAAGTTGAGCATTCCGGATAAGCCAAAGAGCCCAAAGCAATTGTATTATAGTGTATAAAAAGCCAAGTGCAAGCAGAAGATGAAATATAAGTAGTAAAAAACTATAGTTATAGAATTTCAGCATAAATATAGGATTACAGAAAAAAGGGAGATGAAATGAAGAAAGTATTGTAAAGAATACAAGTTGCCACCAACCGCATACAGTAGCCCTGAGCTTCCTTGCGTACGCAGCAGGTAAACAGCAACTTGTAATGCAAATGCCCAAAACAAGGCACTTAAGGCAATGAAAAAGTTCTCAAAGAGATAATCATTCTGCAGATGCAGATTTGAACCCCCCCAGATTTTATCTGGGGGATTTCTTATATTAATCAAGTAGTTCAGATATTCTACGGCCGTTCTAAATCTTCATCGTTGCTTTGATCTTAATTATTACGGTATTCACGAGGTGAACAGTGGAACAGTTCCTTAAATGATTTAGAGAAATAACTGTTGTTATCAAATCCACATAACTCATAAATTGTTTGAACTGAGTAAGTGCTGCTTTTAAGCATATATGCCGCATTTTGCAATCTGAAATTCTTAAGATATTTAATTGGTGAAATATTGATAATTGACTTAAAGCACCTAAGAACTTCACTTTTACTAACATTTGCAGCATTAGCCAGGTCATCTAACGTTATATTTTTAGAATAGTTTGAATGGATGTAGTTTAGGATTATCTGTACGCGCTCCTCTAACAGTGGATTTACTGTGTGGGTAAGCATACTTTCTGTTAGATTCATATGATTTAGTACAGCAAAAAAATCAGATAATTCATTTCTGACTGATATCTCGTAATCCTCTGGTTCATGATTTATTATTTCCCATACAGTTTTGATAATATTGTCCAATTTGCTAAAGAATATGGAATCTGATTTCAGTATAAAATCTCTAATACTTGCGCTATGGATGATAGGATGTAAATACTTTTTATAATAAATACTTTCTGTATTGCTGCTTATAACAGAGCTGTCAAATATGACAGATTTAAAAATTGCTGCATTGACGGGGTTATGATTACGCATGGAATGCAAAACATTGGTATTTATGAAAAATAAGTCTCCTTCTGAAAGTATATATTTTCTGTTACCGCATTCTAAAAGAATAACGCCCTTTTCGACATGGCCTATCTCAATTTCAGCGTGCCAGTGCCAGTTGACAAAATCTTCGGTGATATCATCTCTATATATGGCAACTGGAAACTCTACAGTTCCATGGGTTCCAGTTTCATCTATATTGAATGGAGTTGCTTGTTTTGATAATGATATACATGATGAGAGTGCCATAATTATTCCTCTTGGAGATATAGTTATACTATTTGACCATTTTATTTCTTTTATAATATTAAAAATACGATATAATTACAATAATTTCTTTCGACTAACAAAAAGGGGAGGCTGTAGATTATGTTTGATAATTTTAAATGGATCAATAAAGGTGAGATAAAAATTGAAGAGAATAAGGTTACAATAAAAGCACCGGCTTTGACAGATTTCTTCTGTGGTGGAAGTACAACAAGTGAAGAAGGAATTCTTCCTGAATCACTTTGTAATGCTCCATATTTCTACACAGATGTTAAGGGCGACTTCGTTCTTAATGTAAAGGTATCTCATGATTTTAAGGAAACTTATGATTCTGCATCTGTAATGGTTATGCAGGATATGGACAACTGGGCTAAATGCTGTTTTGAACTTACTGACTTTGGAACACACGCTGCTGTAAGTGTTGTAACTAAAGATGGTGAATCCGATGATGCTAATGGATGCGATATTGAAGGACAGAATTTTGCATATCTTAGAGTTTGTCGCGTGGGCAGAGCATTTTCTTTTCATTACTCCCTGGATGGAGTGCTTTTCCACATGACAAGATATTTCTTAATGAAAGATGCTGAGTCTGTGAAAGTAGGTTTACTTGCTCAGGCACCTACAGGCCAAGGTGGAGACAGAATATACGAGAATCTTTCTATTGAAAGCAAAACGGTAAAAAATATCAGGGCGGGGAATAAAAATGGAAGTAGAAAAGAATTATAAAAAAACACAGCTTGCATGCTATCTGGGATTTGTAACACAGGCCATCTGCGCTAATTTTGTACCGCTATTGTTTATAACATTTCATAATACATACAATATATCATTT
>JAILEJ010000121.1 GCA_024688095.1 Butyrivibrio sp. | reverse complement strand
AAAATCTTTTACTTCGCTTATCATATTTGTTTTCATAATATTTCTTTCCTTATTACTTCGTATTTTATTAAAAATAATTTTTCTTGTTCTCATATTTGAATTAAAGACAGCTCAGTGAAAATTCACTGAATCATATGTAATGACAATATCTTTTATCATTTCAAAGTCATCTCTTTCTGTAACATTTTTTACTTTTCGTTGTTTCATTTCTGTCTTAAGCACTTCTATTTCCAGCTCTTTTCTACTGTCCTCTCTTTGAATATTTTTTCTTACAAGCTCTAGAACTTTTCTACTTCTCCTTCGTATCCTGTACCCAAGCTTATCCATTTCCTGAACAGTTAATTCTTCAATTCCAAGAATGCTTTTAAGTAGGGTTGTGCCTTTGAATAATATAAGACTTATGATAATCGCTTGGAGATTTCTGTTTTTAGATAAAAGATCTTTTATAGAATTTGCATCATTTAATTCGAGAATATAATCTGACATTTTTTCAAAATAAATTTTTAGATATTTGAGTTTAAGTGAGATAATTTCAGAACGGTTATTTTCTGATATTTCAAGAAGCTCCTGATATAGAATGTTATGATTTTCTTCTATTACAACCTGATGATGGGAAGCAATTTCCCGGTAACAGTTTTCAAGTTCACAGGCTGCTCTTTCAAAATTATATTCGGCCAGCTTTTCAATATCTGTGTTGTAAAAAAATCCTGCAAGCAAAAACAGAAATGCTGTAACAAGGGCTGCCGTATAAGATACAATTTTAATACTATTTTTTATCTTCCGTTTTCTATCAAGTATTTCATAATTTAAAAGTCCTTCCTTTAATGAAGCCACATCGGCAAAACGCTCCTGTAATAAAGGCTTTGTACTTTTCCTTATTATCTTATCAAGTTCGGGGGAAAAAGTTGGATTATATTCAAGAATCGAATTGATTTCGTAGGGTGGCTTTGAAGGATTTATACCAGTAAGAAGCTGGTAAAGAATTACCCCTATGCAATAAATATCTGTCTGAGGCGTAGTCTGACCAAGCCCTCCGTATTGTTCCGGCGCAGCATACCCGACTGTTCCCAGACAAACCGTATCCTGTATCGGATTCCCATAATCATCTTTCATGACATTAGCAGAGTTTTCTGTTTTAAAAAATCTTGCCGCTCCCAAATCAATCAGCTTCACTTTGCCAGTTTTATCAATGATGATATTTGCAGGCTTTAAATCTCTATATATCATTGGATTATCTTTGGTGTGAAGGTAAATTAGTATATCGCAAAGCTGAAGCATATATTTTACTGCCTTTTTCTCACTAAAATCAAAGCCCTTATCTATAATACTTTGCAGGCTTTGGCCTTCGACATATTCCATGACAATTGCCATTCCTTCGATGTCTTCCACTACTTCAATTAGTTTTGGTATTCCGTCATGGTCTGTTCTGTTTAACTTTAGTATTTCATCATCAAATAACTTTTTTGTTTCCTCATTTCTTTTCTTATAAAGCTTATAGGCATATTTATTTCCTCTGGCATCTTCCACAAGAAAAACCTTGCTCGTTCCTCCTTCACCTATTTTCTTTATGAAGGTATATTTTTTGTTGTATATATTTTCCAAAACACTTTCTGTTCCTTTTATATCAAATCTCTCAGTGTCCACTTCTTTCTCCCTTATCATTTTTTATAATTTCCATTTAAGTTCTCCCTCTTCATTATTTATCATTTCCATTTAAGTTCTCCTTCTTCATTATTTATCATTTCCATTTTGGCATTCCGTCTTCACTATTTACTATTTCCTTTTGGTACTCCTTTTTATTTCACCATTACCGCTACTGCAGTGATATTGTCAGTCTCACCATTTTCCCTGTCGTATGATACAAGTCTTTCAATAGCGCTCTCCATTGCCGTTTCACTAACGCACATCTGTGGACAGAGCTTATGATGTATTTCCGCATTATCCAGATGTTTCCAGAATCCATCTGTGCATGCAACAAAAGTAGACTTTTCATTAAGCCGGCCAACTGTCACTTCAGGCTTAATCTCTTTTGCTGCACCTATGCACTGGAGCAGTACGTTATTATCTTTACTTGCAGCCGCTTCCTTACTTGTAAGAACTCCTTCTTCCACCTGCCTTTCCACAAGGCTGTGATCTTTGGTAAGCCTTACACATTTCATCCTGCCTATCCTGTATATTCTCGAGTCACCAACATGAACTGTCATATATCTTCCCGCCATTACAAACAGCACAGCTGCTGTCGTTCCAAGCCTTATTCCCTGGCGCTTTCCATATACCAGGATTCTTTCATTTACCTCATATACAAGATCTGTCAGTCTTTTCCTTACTTTGTCAAAAACAGCTTCTATATTTTCAGCAGTTTGAATAATGGTCTGAATATCCATCTCGAACCAGTCCTCAAGATTTCTTATAAACATCGAGCTTGCAACCTCTCCTCCGGAAAGTCCACCCATTCCATCTGCCACTGCCATAAGTGTTATTTCTCCGCATGTCTTTGATCTGCAAACTTTTATAAGAGCTGCATCCTGATTAATTTTGCGCGCACTTCCACAATCAGAAAGTGCAGCGGCTTTCATATTTTCCATATTTACTACCACCTAATCTTTCTTTAACTATT
>JAILEJ010000140.1 GCA_024688095.1 Butyrivibrio sp. | reverse complement strand
AGGATCATTTCTTGTAAGAGGTGTTCCATCATAAGTCTTTTCTGCTGAAATTGACTGTACTTTAATATTTAAAGGATTAATTATTACATCTGCCTGAGCCTGCTGAGTATATGTACATTGTTTACCATTTACCTCTTTTGTAGTAACCGAAGTAACTCTTACTGTGTAAGTTCCAACATCTGTAAATGAAGGATTAGTATTCTGTTCAGCATCATAAGTTTTTGTTTCTGGATTATAAACTGCATATGTAAGTGAAGCATCAGAGTCAGCTGTTACTTTAATTGAGTGAGCATTTCCATCATAATTCTGTTCATTACCTTTTGCTGAAAGAGAAACACCAGGTGTAACATCTACCCATTTAGTAGACATACCATCTACATGCCATCCATCACTGGATTCTCGTTTTATTACATACCAGTCTATATTTTCTAGTAATGTCTGATATACCCTATTATTTGCAATATATGTAACAACTCCGTCTTTAACAATAGTATTAGAATCTGTATTTGGTGTAAATTCTCCAAGCTCATCCTCTACTTGTACGCCATCCTGATCAGCTTCTGCATATGACCTGAAATTCTCCAGAATATATTCACTAATAGATGATGTTCCAAGATATGGTGATGTGAAATAACTTGTACTTGGACTCTTCAAGCTATCTTTTGATGTAATTTCATTTCCAGGAATACTACTAGCATATGAGTTTGCCTGACTTGGAAGTAATAAGAAATATCTTGCCTTAGTACTGTCAGTTCTATATGTAGCTTTATAAGTTATATCCTTTAATCCGCTTTCAGCTGGAACATATGAAAATTCTTTTTTATATGTTCCTGTCAGTTTTCCAGTTTCAGCATTATACTCTTTCCAACCAACAAACTCTTTATCTCCATTAGTTGCACCTGTAATATCAAAAGAATTAGATGCAAGAGAATATGTAAGTGTAACTTCATTATCATTTACTTTATACTTAACACCAAGATCTTTATAGTAATCACTCTCATTTACACTCTGACCATGTCCATTTACAGTTCCACCATTTGGATCAAGTGTAATAGTTGCAGTCTTTAAATTGTAATAAATATTTATTACTGTATTGTTATCTGTTACAGTAAAATCTGTTGCCTCAACAGATCCAACAGTTATTTTAGAAAAATCATAACGTGTTGCCAAGCCATCAGTTATTGCTTTTACTGAAGCGATATTACTTACAGTACTAGTAACTACTTCATCTCCATAATACACATTATCACTAACAGTTATAACTTCACCATAATCTGAATACTCTGTATCAGAAATAACACTGGTCTGTGTATGTATTTTTACTTTATAACTAAGCTTTGACAGATAATATACATTTATTTCCGTTCCAAAAGATACCTCAGATGGTATATTATTTATTTCTTCATAGTTGTTATCTGCTATCTTAATTTCGCTAAACTTAGCAGCAGCAAATTTATCTGTACAATTAATTGAATCCTTGTCAACACTGACTGTTGTTGCACTATTAAGAACCTGCTTCTTAACAGTATCACTACTTTTAAGAATTCCATCCATATAATAATTTACTTTATATGATACTTCTTTGGAAACGCATTCCCAATTGTCAGCCTTGCCATCTACATGCCATCCATTTGACTGATGTTTAATAACATACCAGTCGATATCATCAAATAATGTCTGGTATATTTTTCCATGTTTATCAGTATATGTAACTACCTGTTTACCATTTATAACTGAAACATAGGCATTTGGTGTATAAGTTCCCAAATGATTTTCTACAGGCGCATCATCACTTCCCAAATCTGTATATGAACAATGCTTATTATTACCACCAAAATCTATAATATTTTGACTTAATACAAACGTTCCAACACATGGCGTATAGTAACTGGTTCCCTGACCAGTATACCCAGCCGATAATGTATATTCACTATTTAAAATACCATTAATGTTTTTAGCGCCAATAATTTGTTCAGGTAGAAGTAGATAAGCTTCACACTTAGTCGAACTTTCTTTAAAAGTCAAATCATAATACACATTTATTTCTGTATTATCTTCTAGTTTTATAGTTTCTGTATCGAAAGCTTTTTCATTTTCACCATCTACTAATTTTACTGCTTTTAATTCATATTTACTTTTATCAATAGAGTCTTTTACAGCATCTATAATATCAGATTTCTTAATTTCATCACCGTAATAAGCTGACTCACTAACAGCTGTATCAGATTTCTTATATCCATTATCAGCAATACTTTCTAAGTAAACATTTACTGAATAATTTAAATTCTGAATATAATATATGTCTATAACGTCTCCATTGTTTACAGTTGCAGGTATATCTTCTACCTTATTCTTATTAACATATACTTCTTTAAATGAATATCCGGAATATTTTTCTTTTGAAACTACACTGGAATCTACTGTAATGTTTGTTTCATTTGATTTAATTGTAGTATTTACTGTCTTACTATCTGCATCTACTATATTACCATTTTTGTAATAGTTAACAGTGTATGATACAGCTTTAGATGTTGGTTCATATATAAGCTTAATTGAATTATTATAGTCATAATCCAATACACCATCGTTATCGTTCACAAGCTTAGCAAGTGCATTATATCCTTTAGGGTAAGGAAGAAACCACCATTTTCCCCATTCATACTTAATATATACTCTTATTTTTGTAACTGTATTGTTATTATATTCAGCTTTTTTAAAGGCATATCCGTCTATTTTTGGAACGTAAGCACTAATTACTTGTTCCTGATATTCTCCATCAGATGTTTTCGAAAAATTCAAAGTAAAACCATCATCTTTAACAACAATTTCTCTTCCTGTAGAATCTTTTAATGATTCTCCATTAGTATCAACAATTTCGAATTTATACTTAAGTAAGTCTTCCTCTTTTCCAAACCAAATACGCCACTTATCATGTTTAACTATTACTGAAATTGTATAAATAGAAAAATGTTCAGTATCAAAAGATGCTTCTGAATTATCAGTGCTTGTAATAGCATCCATATTTTCAACATTTGCTACTTCATTACCATTTTCTTCTATATGATAAACTTCGACCTCTGCTGTTTCATCTTCTGAAGTTATTTCAGAAACCTCAATCTGACTAAATCTAACTGAAACTGTACCATCAGCAGGCTGAACGAATCCATCAGAATCAGGATTTTTATCCTTTTCAGTCTGTGAAAAGATTTTAATGTCATAAGACATAGTCTCTTTTACTTCTGCATTTTCATCAGTCTGATCATCAAGAGTTTCCTTAATGTTATCTTCAAGTGTTGCATTTACTTTCTCAACCCTAAGTTCTGCATCAGCTGGAAGAACACCCTTTACAGCATAAAGAGAAATCTCTATTCCATCCCTTACTGTAGACTGATTAAATTCCTGCTCTACTACTTCTTCTTTTTTGAAATTAGCTATATATGTAACGCTCTCTGTAACATCTGAAGGAACAAATGATGCTTCTTCAGATACAACTGTTTCATCTGATGTCCAGTTTACAAATTCATATCCCTCATCTGCTATTGCAGTTGA
>JAILEJ010000133.1 GCA_024688095.1 Butyrivibrio sp. | reverse complement strand
GACGGGAGAGGAGCTTTCTTGGCTAAATATCAAATAGTAATAGATTGGATTTCCGAGAATATAAGCAGTGGCGAACTTGCTCCCGGAGATAAGATACCATCTGAAAATGAGATTTGTGAGAAGTTTGGAATAAGCAGACAGACTGCAAGACACGCAATAGGAAGTCTTGTTGAAAGCGGAATTCTTGTGAGCATAAGAGGAAGCGGAACTTATGTTGCTGACGAAAGAGCCGGCAAGGATGGAAAAAACAGTATTGCTGTTATTACTACATATGTAGACAGTTATATTTTTCCAAAGACGATTCAGGGAATTGAAAGTAAGCTTAGTCAGCTTGAGTATACAACTCAGATTTCTTTTACCGGGAATACTGTTGATAAGGAAAGACAGATTCTGGAAGAAATAATAAACAGAGGTGATGTGGCAGGTGTCATCATTGAACCAACAAAAAGCGCATTGCCAAATCCTAATATCAGGCTTTATAAGGAATTTGCCAAAAAAGATATACCGGTAATGTTTATAAACAGCTATTATCCAGAGCTGGATATGCCACATGTATCATTAAATGATAAAAAATGTGCATACAAGGCTGTAAAAAAGTTAATTGATATGGGACATTCTCAGATAGCCTGCATTATGAAACTTGATGATGGTCAGGGTAGAGGACGTTACGCAGGATATATAAAAGCAATCAGAGAATGTGGACAAAAGGTTGATGAAAATAATATAGTCTGGCTTGATAGCGTGGATGCAAGAAATATAAAGGCATGCAAGGACAGGATTTTGGGAAGGATTTCTGGATGTTCTGCTATTTTTGCATACAACGATCAGGTTGCAAGTGAAATAATTGGAATTCTTGAAGAAGAGGGTAAAAAAGTTCCTGAAGATATTTCAATAATGAGTATGGACGATTCAGATATTGCAAGACTTAGCACTCCAAAGATATCAAGCGTACCTCATCCCAAAGAAAAGCTTGGCGAAAAAGCTGCTGAAAACCTTGTACATATGATTCATCATAAAGGATTTAAGGCAACATACGAATTTGAAGAGGATCTGATCATCAGAGAGTCTGTTAAAGAAATCAAGAAGAGCAATTAGTGCCATGAAAAAGTTAATTAAAGCTGATAAAAAGCTTTGATAAATAAAGTTATTTTTATATATAAGGATTAGAAACAGGAGGAATTAAAATGGTAGCAACAAAGAATTACAAAATTTGGTTCTGCACAGGATCACAGGATCTGTACGGAGATGAGTGTCTTAGAAAGGTAGCTGAGCACTCACAGAAAATCGTTGAGGAACTTAATAAAACAGGAAAGCTTCCTTTTGAGCTTGTTTTCAAGCCGGTTCTTATTGATCAGGCAACAATAAGACAGACTCTTAATGATGCTAATAACGATCCTGAGTGTGCAGGTGTAATCACATGGATGCATACTTTTTCACCAGCTAAAATGTGGATCATCGGACTTCAGGAATATAAGAAGCCTCTTTGCCACTTACATACACAGTTCAATGAGGAAATTCCTTACGATACAATCGATATGGACTTCATGAACGAGAACCAGTCAGCTCATGGTGACAGAGAATATGGTCACATCGTATCAAGAATGGGTATCGAGAGAAAGATCATTGTTGGTCATTGGACAGATCCTGAAGTTGTTGCAGAGCTCGCAGACTGGATGACAACAGCTCTTGGTATTATGGAATCTTCACACATCAGAGTTGCACGTTTAGGTGATAACATGAACAACGTTGCAGTTACAGAAGGTGATAAGGTTGAAGCTCAGGTTAAGTTTGGCTGGGAAATCGATCACTACAATGTAAATGATGTTGTTAAATATGTAGATGCTGTATCTGCTGGAGATGTTAGCGCTCTTACAGATGAGTATTACAGCAAATATAACATTCTTCTTGAAGGAAGAGATGAGGCTGAGTTCAGAAAGCATGTTGAAGTTCAGGCTCAGATTGAAATTGGACTTGAGAAGTTCCTTACAGAGAGAAATTATCATGCAGTTGTAACACACTTTGGTATGCTTGGCGGACTTAAGCAGCTTCCAGGTCTTGCAATTCAGAGACTTATGGAAAAAGGTTATGGTTTCGGTGCAGAAGGTGACTGGAAGACAGCAGCTCTTGTAAGACTTATGAAACTTATGACAGCAGGAAAGAAGGATGCCAAGGGAACTTCTTTCATGGAAGATTACACATACAACCTTGTAAAGGGTAAAGAAGGAATTCTTCAGGCTCACATGCTTGAGGTTTGTCCAACAATCGCAGATGGCCCTGTTTCAATTAAGGTTCAGCCTCTTTCAATGGGTAACAGAGAAGATCCTGCACGTCTTGTATTCACAGCAAAAGAAGGACCAGCTATTGCATGTTCACTTGTTGACCTTGGTACAAGATTCAGACTTATCATCAACGCAGTTGATTGTAAGAAGACAGAAAAAGAGATGCCTAAGCTTCCAGTTGCTACAGCATTCTGGACACCACAGCCAGACCTTAAGGTTGGTGCAGCTGCTTGGATTCTTGCGGGTGGTGCTCATCATACATCATTCTCATATGATCTTTCAGTTCAGCAGATGGTTGACTGGGCAGATGCAATGGGAATCGAAGTAGTAATAATTGATAAAGATACAAATATCAGAGATTTCAAGAACGAGCTTCGTTGGAATGCAGCATCATACAGATAATTAAATGATGACAGGATACTAAAGCCATTGTGTATTCTTTCTATTAGAAAGACATAATGGCTTTGGGTCTAACAAACATTATTAAATTAAAAAAGGATGATTATTATGGCAGATGTAAAAACACTTATCGCTGAGGGTAAAACAGCTCTCGGTATCGAATTTGGTTCAACCAGAATAAAGGCTGTACTTACAGATCTTGAGCATAATCCACTTGCATCAGGATCACACACATGGGAAAACAGACTGGATAATGGAATCTGGACATATACACTTGATGATATCTGGTCAGGAGTTCAGGATTGTTATGCAGATCTTACTAAGGATGTTGAGAAGCAGTATGGCGAAAAGCTTGTAAAAGTTGGAGCTATGGGATTCTCAGCAATGATGCATGGATATATGGCATTTAATAAAGAGGGCGAGCTTCTTGTACCATTTAGAACATGGAGAAATACAATTACAGGTGAAGCTGCAGAAAAGCTTACAAAGGAGCTTAACTTTAATATCCCTCAGAGATGGAGCATTGCACATCTTTATCAGGCTATTTTAAATGGTGAAGATCATGTTCCTTCTATTGATTTCTTTACTACACTTGCAGGATATATTCACTGGCAGATGACAGGCGAAAAGGTTCTTGGTGTAGGCGATGCTTCAGGTATGTTCCCAATCGATTCTAAAACATGTGATTATAATCAGGATATGCTTGATAAGTTTGATTCTCTTATTGCTGATAAGAACTTTGCATGGAAGATAAGAGATATTCTTCCAAAGTCACTTCCTGCTGGTGCTTCAGCTGGTACACTAACAGCAGAAGGAGCTAAGAAACTTGATCCTACAGGAACACTTCAGGCTGGAATTCCTGTTTGCCCTCCAGAAGGAGATGCAGGAACAGGTATGGCCGCAACAAATTCAGTAGGTAAGAGAACAGGAAATATATCTGCAGGTACATCTGTATTCTCAATGGTAGTTCTTGAAGAGGATCTTAAGAATGTGCATCCTGAGCTTGACCTTGTAACAACACCAAGCGGAGAAGCTGTTGCAATGGTACACTGTAATAACTGTACATCTGACCTTAATGCATGGGTTGGACTTTTCAGAGAGTTTGCAAAGCTTACAGGAAATGAAATTGATGATAATACTCTTTATGGAACACTTTATAGAAATGCTATGACAGGTGATGCTGATTGCGGCGGACTTCTTGCATACAATTATTTCTCAGGTGAGAGTATTACAGGTTTTGACGAAGGAAGACCTCTTTTTGTAAGAAGACCTGATGATAAATTTAATCTTGCTAACTTTATGAGAACACATCTTTATACATCACTTGGTGCTCTTAAGGCAGGTAATGATATTCTGTTAAAAGAAGAAGGCGTAAAGGTTGACTATTTCTATGGTCAGGGCGGATTCTTCAAGACAAAGGGTGTTGGTGACAGAGTAATGGCAGCAGCACTTAATACACCAATCAAACTTATGGAGACAGCAGGAGAAGGTGGCCCTTGGGGACAGGCAATTCTTGCAGCTTATATGCTTCAGAAGGAAGATGGAGAAAGTCTTGAAAGCTATCTTGCAAACAAGGTATTTAAGAGCGGTAAGGTTGAAACAGCAGAGCCTGTAGCTGAAGATGTTAAGGGCTTTGATGATTTCATGAAGGATTACATGGCTGGACTTGCAGTAGAAAGAGCAGCAGTAGATAGTCTTAAATAATAAAATGTTTTACTAATGAGGTGCGAATAATGTTAGAAGAACTTAAGAAAAAAGTATATGAAGCTAATATTCTGCTTCCAAAATACGGACTTGTAACTTTTACTTGGGGAAATGTAAGTGAAATAGACCGTGAGAGCGGACTTTTTGTAATCAAACCAAGTGGTGTTGATTATGAAACTATGACTCCAGATGATATGGTAGTTATGGATCTTAATGGTAATAAGGTAGAAGGAGATCTTAATCCTTCTTCAGATACACCTACTCATGTTGAAATTTATAAAGCTTTTGCAGATGTTAAGGGTGTTGTACATACTCATTCATCATATGCAACAAGCTGGGCTCAGGCAGGAAGAAGCATTCCTTGCTACGGTACAACTCATGCAGATTACTTCTATGGCGAGATTCCATGTGTAAGATGTCTTACAAAGGATGAGATTGAAGATGCTTATGAAGAAAATACAGGACATCTTATTGTAAATGAATTTAACAGAATGGGAAAAGATCCTGTAGCAGTACCTGGTGTACTTTGCAAAAATCATGGTGTATTTACATGGGGCAAAGATGCGCATGATGCTGTACATAATGCAGTTGTACTTGAAGAAGTTGCAAAGATGGCTTACAGATGTGAAGTTATTGAGCAGAGAGTTCAGCCAGCACCACAGGAACTTCAGGATAAACACTATTTCCGTAAGCATGGTGCAAATGCTTATTATGGACAGGCTAAGAAGAATTGATTGCGTTTTTTTAAAATATTTTACTTTAATCGTAGTGGACTATAATTGGTCAATATGATAAATTGTAAACGTACGTGGTTAAAGGGTTAGTGATTGGAAGTTTGACGAAAGTTTCCTATAAAACTTATTTATAGGAACATTCTAACTAATTAAAGAAAGGAAGTTTCATTATGACGAACCAGGAACTAAAGAAAACTGCAAATGAAGTTCGTAAGGACATCGTTACAGCACTTCATGCAGCAGGTGCCGGACATCCGGGTGGATCTTTATCTGCAACAGATATATTCACATATCTTTATTTTGAAGAAATGAATATTGATCCAAAGAACGTAACAAATCCAGACAGAGACAGATTTGTACTGTCAAAGGGCCATTGTGCACCAGGATTATATTCTGTAATGGCTGAGAGAGGATATTTCCCAAAGGAAGAGCTTACTACACTTCGTAAGCTTGGATCAAGACTTCAGGGACATCCAAGTATTCAGTACCTTCCAGGACTTGATATGTCAAGTGGATCACTTGGACAGGGAATATCAGCAGCATGTGGTATGGCAATGTCTGCTAAACTTGATAATAAAGACTTTAGAGTTTATACATTGCTTGGTGATGGTGAAATTGAAGAAGGTCAGGTTTGGGAAGCAGCTATGTTCGCAGGATTCCGTAAACTTGATAATTTAGTTGTTATCGTTGATAATAACGGACTTCAAATTGACGGACCAGTTGATGAAGTATGTTCACCATATCCTATCGATAAGAAGTTTGAAGCATTCAACTTCCACGTAATCAATATTGATGCACACAATTTTGATGATATCAGAAAAGCATTTGAAGAAGCTAGAAATACAAAGGGTATGCCTACAGCAATTATCGCTCACAGCGTTAAGGGTAAGGGCGTATCATTTATGGAGAACCAGGCTGGATGGCATGGAAAAGCTCCTAATGACGAACAGTATAAACAGGCTATGGAAGAGCTGGAAAGGATCGGTGCAGAATTATGAGCGAAGAAAAGAAGAAAATAGCAACCAGAGACAGCTATGGTGCTGCACTTGCTGAACTTGGCAAAGAATATCCAAACCTTGTAGTACTTGATGCTGATCTTGCTGAATCAACAAGAACTTCAGTATTTAAGAAAGCATTTCCTGAGCGTCATATAGATGTAGGTATTGCTGAATGTAACATGATGGGAATCGCTGCTGGTCTTGCGACAACAGGTAAGATCCCATTCGTTAGTACTTTTGCTATGTTTGCTGCTGGAAGAGCATTTGAGCAGGTTCGTAACTCAGTTGCTTATCCAAAGCTTAACGTAAAAATTGGTGGAACACATGCTGGAATCACAGTTGGTGAGGACGGAGCAAGCCATCAGTGTAGTGAAGATTTTGCACTTATGAGTGTAATTCCAAATATGGTAGTTATGTGTCCTGCTGATGATATTGAAGCTAAGGCTTGTGTAAGAGCAGCAGTTGAGCATGATGGACCTGTATACATTAGATTTGGTCGTGCTGCATGCCCTATCATCAACGATACACCTGATTACAAGTTTGAAATTGGAAAAGGAACAGTTGTTAGAGAAGGAAGCGATGTAACTATAGTAGCAACAGGTATCTGTGTTGGTTCAGCTATTGAAGCAGCAGAGAAGCTTGCAGCTGAAGGTATAAGCGCTGAAGTAATCAACATCTGCACAATTAAACCTCTTGATAAAGAACTTATTGCAGCTTCTGCAAAGAAGACTGGAAAGGTTGTAACTGTTGAGGAGCATTCAGTAATTGGCGGTCTTGGTAGTGCTGTATCTAACGCTCTTTGCGAACTTCAGCCAACTAAGGTCAAGAAGCTTGGTATGCAGGATGTATTTGGTGAATCTGGAACAGCAAGCGAACTTGTTCACAAGTATGGTCTTGATGGAGAAGGCGTTTACAACTCAGTAAAAGAATTCATCTAATATAATCTGACGGTGAACTTTTACCACTTGTAGAAGTGACTATGTAAAAAGTATATTCCGTTTAGAATACGCATACGTTTCGATTGGGATGTAAGAGAACTAAATTCAAAGAACCTGGTAACAGATTAAAATCTGTGCCAGGTTCTTTTCATTAAGTACGTACATATCAACAAAGTTAATTCTCTAAAATATGCTTTTAATAATCTTTTTGATATTAGGAATTAATGCCACTCTATCTATTAAAATTCTAATTTTTGTTTTTGAATTAAATACCTATTTAATTCTCAAAGTGGTACGGTGATCTTTTCTACGCTGTGAAAGTGAATTTGAATATTTAAATACGTTCAGAACATTCTCAAACTTCTATTTGGATGTATACTTATTGAATTAACTCTCAAAATGTTTAATACCTTTTTTGAAATAAAATTATCAGGCGCTATAGAAATTAAAATCAAAGCAAAAGTTCTGTCAAGAGCCTGCCGCTTCGCGGTGCTACGCACTCTTGACAGAGTTTTTGCTTTGAATAATCTGTAATGGGGCGCCTGATAAATAAGGTATGCTGACACCATATATCTATTTTATGTTCTTATAGTTTTGAACCCGTAAAGCCATAATTCTTGCTATGTTTTCATCCCTATACAAATTTTCCTGATACCAGGAATTAACTTCACTCTAAAAAATAAATTCCAATTTACTGTTTCTGTTCATGAAGAATTAAAAACATGCTATGCTTTAATTCATTTACACATTTTCCTGATGCCAGGAATTAACTTCACTCTAACAACTAAATTCCAATTTTCTGTTTCTGCTCATGAAGAATTAAAAACCTGCTATGCTTTAATTCCAATTCCATTTTTCTTGATATCAAGAATTTGCTTTGCACTAAATACTCCAATTATCTGCTTTTGATCTTGAAAAATCAAATATCTTCTTTAGCAAATAAAACTTTTAATGGTAGCATCTATTACAAACAACGGCAGCATATTTTATTTTTTAGGGGGATAATTATACTGCTCTTAGATAGCAATTTATTATCAATGACAGGTGAACTTCTTTTGCTTTAGATGAGACTTTTTAAATATGAATTTCATTTCAAATAATCAGGTGAACTCTTCAGCGATTTAGAAAAGACTATTAAAAGCCTATTTCAGAGAAGAACCCTTATTTGGATGCGCGTACTTAATAAAAAGAACCTGATTACAGATTGCTTTTTTCTGTAATCAGGTTCTTTGAATCTAGTACGCCTACATCCAAATCGGAGCGCGAGCGTGTTCTGAACGAAATAGGCTTTTATATAGTCGTTCTTACAAGTAGTAGAAACGTTCACCGTCAAATATTCAAATCCACTTTCGTCGTATGGAAAACTTCACCGTCCGTTTTGTGAATTAAATTGTTATTTGGCTGGTTTGACATTTTCATTGCTTTGAAGCATACTAAAATAGTATATCTATAAGTATAACTTCTTGTATGCATAACTGAAAATATGCACAAGGTGTTTTAAATATTAGATAAAAGGCAAATAAATTTTTTAGAAAGCTTTTTGGGAGATTTAGCTTTTTA
>JAILEJ010000113.1 GCA_024688095.1 Butyrivibrio sp. | reverse complement strand
TTTTTGGCCAAGAATATGGTGGATCTTATACTTCTTGATTATGAAATGCCAGTTACAAATGGACCACAGGTACTTGAAATGCTTAGATCCGAGCCATCAACAAGTACTATTCCGGTTATGTTTTTGACCGCTAAGGGAGATAAAGAAAGTGTACTAAAAGTTGTGGCTTTAAAGCCGGAGAAGTATCTGCTAAAAACTATGCCACCAGCAGAACTAATAAGTACTATAGATGAATTTTTTGCATCTCATAAATAATTACAGTGAGGATAACATGACATTACAACAGATGCGTTACGTAATAGAAATTGCTGAGAGGGGATCAATGAATGAAGCTTCAAAAGCTTTATTCATTACGCAGCCAAGCCTTTCAGGTTCTATAAAAGAACTTGAGAAAGAGCTTGATATTACTATTTTTTCCAGGAATAACAGAGGAATTGAACTTACAACAGAAGGATCTGAGTTTGTTGGTTACGCAAGACAGATTCTTGAACAATATGCTCTAATGGAGAGCAGATATCATGATAAGCAGGAAAATGAAAAAAAATTCTATGTTTCCACTCAGCATTATTCATTTGCTGTTGAGGCTTTTTCAAATACTCTTAAAAAAGCAGGCATAGATGAGTATGACTTTGCTATTTGTGAGACAAGAACTCATGAAATCATTCAGGATGTAAAAAATATGCGAAGTGAGCTTGGTATTCTTTATCTGAATGATTTTAATGAAAAAGTACTGATGGCAGATTTTAAAGAGAATAATCTTATATTTACAGAACTATTTACATGTGATACCTATGTATATTTAAGTGCTGATAATCCTTTGGCTTCAAAACAAAGTATATCGTTCAGAGAACTTGATGATTATCCATGTTTATCTTTTGACCAGGGTGCAAGGAATTCCTTTTATTATGCAGAAGAGGTATTAAGTACTTATCCATATAAAAAGATAATTCGTGTAAATGACAGAGCAACAGCTCTTAATATGATGACGCTTTTAAATGCCTATACATTGTGTAGTGGAGTGATTTGCGAAGAACTGAATGGAGATGGTTATACAGCACTTCCATTACAGTCAGAAGAAAAGATGAGAATAGGCTATATCAGGCGCTCTGACATTAAGCTTAGCAGTGTTGCAAAGAGCTTTATAAAAGAATTGAAAAAATACGGCTGATAAAAGGGGAAATCATTATTGAATAAAAAAACAATATTAATTACTAATGATGACGGGATAGGTGCAGATGGAATAGTTAGGCTTGCAAGAGCTGCTACTAAATTTGGAAAAGTATATGTTATTGCACCTGATTCTCAAAGAAGTGCTATGTCACATAAAATAACGTTACGTGAACATATTGATGTAAAAGAAACAGATTTTCCGGTTGAAGGCGTTAAAGCATATGTTTCAACTGGGACACCTGCAGACTGTGTTAGATTTGGAATGTTAAATATAATTCCAGAAAAAACAGATGTTGTTTTTTCTGGAATTAATTATGGATATAACAGTGGAAGTGACATACAATACTCTGCAACAGTGGGAGCGGCTCTTGAAGCTGCATGTGCCGGGGTTCATGCAATAGCTTTTTCAGAAGGAATAACAGAATGCCATGAGGTTACTGACAAATATCTTGAAGAGCTTATGCAGGAATATATAGAGAAAAAACTATCTCATAATCAGATTTGGAACATTAATTTTCCAAATTGTAAGCTTTCAGAATTTAAAGGAATTCTTGAAGACAGGGTTATGGCTTTAAATTCTTTTTATAATGACAGATATTCTGAAGAACATTTGGAAGATGGAACCATCAGGCTTAGGGTTGATGGTCAGTATCATGAAAATGCTCTGCCAGGGACTGATTTTAGAGCTATTGTTGATGGGTATATTTCTATAGGAATAGTAAATAATTATAAATAGAAAATCTGTAAAGATGGTTTATATAGTTATCACAATAAATATTAAATAAAAAACCATATTCTCATAGATTATTATTTGAGAATATGGTTTTTGTTTTTTAATCAATAGTTGTTATAAGAATACCTTTTGAGCTTAGAGTACCTGAATTCCATTTTCTACTATAAAGAATTTTGCTATCATCTATATTTGAAAGCATGATATCTTTTTCTTCGCAGTTGAGAATTACTTTAATATTCTGTTTTTCATCCAGTTTAATATATTCGAGAACCCTGCTATATGGGATTTCATTAGGAAAATGGAAATTTCTGCTGTTACATGCAGGATTGTTTTTTCTTACAGAAATAAGTTCTTTTACCTGATTAATTTTACTATCATGTAATCCTGAATCTATTTCATCCCAGGGCATACATCTTCGGCAGTCTGGATCATATGAGCCAGGCATGGCAATCTCGGTACCATAGAAAATGCATGGGCTCCCCGGCATTGTAAATAGAACAGCCAGTTGCTGGTAAAAAATATCTATATCATTTCCGACTTTGTTAAGGAGTCTGTTTGTGTCATGGGAGTCAAGCAGGTTTAATAATACGTCATTTGCCTGCTGATAATACATGGTAAAACATCTATTAATGTCATATTCGAAGCTTTCTCGTGACCTGTTTTTGTAAATCCAGAAGTCTGCAATGGCTGTTGCGAGAGGGTAATTCATTACAGCATCATATTCATCTCCATACAGCCAGTTTGTAGCATCATGCCACAACTCTCCAAGTAGATAAAAATCAGATTTGATATCTTTTGTTACAATTCTAAGTTTTTTTAGAAAAGAGTGAGAAACTTCATTTCCTACATCGAATCTAAGTCCATCTATATCAAATTCATTTATCCAATATTTTACAATATCGATAAGATATGACTGTACTTCTGGATTATTGGTATTTAACTTGGGCATATACTGAGTAAATGCAAAAGAGTAAAAGCCACCATCTTTTGTATCATGATTCAGATCAATAGGCCATTTATTAATCATATACCAGTCTGAATATTTACTATTCTGGCCTTTTTCTATAACATCCTCCCACATTGGAAAGTCAGTGCCTGTATGATTGAATACGGCGTCCAGCATAATCTTTATACCGTTTTCATGAGCTTCCTTTAC
>JAILEJ010000114.1 GCA_024688095.1 Butyrivibrio sp. | reverse complement strand
ATTAGAAACTTGCATTTACTGAGTGTTTCGTAATAAAGTGATTCAAATAGCAAATAGACCCTTCGATACATTCGCCTTCAATTGGCATATTTGCCTTTATCATTCGCACAAATCTTTTTTTAGTGTATACTTATTCTATCTATATGTAAAATATAAATAATATTGGGTAAATATATATTATATATATGGTTTGATACAACAAGGAGAACTCCGGATTTTATATTATAAAAAACAGCATATATTCCTGTGACCTCAAAATAGAAATCAGCACCTGCTGCCAATTTCGTAATAGAATAATTCAAAAATTTTTTTACAATTTTTTCGATAACTAATATAACCAATCCGGATATATAGAATTATGGAACTTAAACAGATGGAATATTTTAAAACAGTAGTAGACTCCGGAAGCATAAGTGAGGCTGCCCGAATCCTTCACATGAGCCAGCCTCCGCTTTCAATGTCGATGAAAAAACTTGAGGAAGAGCTTAATGTGCAGCTCCTGGTTCGTGGAAGCAGGCATGTGCAGCTTACAGAGGCAGGAGCTGTCTTTTATCAAAGAGTTGTCAGGATTTTAGAGCTCACAAGCAGTACTGCAAAAGAGGTAACAAGAAAGGGTCAGGCAAGGACTTTTTTCATAGGACTTACTCCTTCTACAATCCCTGTCGCAGGTAAAGCCCTGTCTGACTTTTCCTCCAAATATAGTGATGTTAATTTCCAGATATATGATGGCTCAACCTTTGAGCTTATGCATCTTCTGGATTCTGATGTCATAGAAGCTGCCTTTCTTAGAACGCCAATTGCAACCGGAGAATTCACAACCATTCATATCAAAAAGGAACCAATGGTTGCTGCAATTCCAAAGAAAATGGCAAAGTCATATCCTAAAATCAAAAATGGAAAACCGGTAACACTGAAAGATTTATCTGATTTCCCCTTATCTCTGTATCGAAGATATCAGGGGCTTATTTCTGATGCATTTACGAAAAAGGGTCTGACTCCAGATTTTTTCAGTATCTGCGATGACACAAGAACCTCTCTTCTATGGTCAGATGTAGGAAAAGCGATAGCTATTTTTCCTTATTCGCTTATGCCCTCTTCCAGGAACAAAGACCTTTTTATCTGTCCGGTAGATAATTCTGATTTGGAGACATCGATTTTATTTATTTACAAAAATACCCTTTCTTCCAAAATCATTGAAGAATTCATTCCATTCATTGCTGAAATATGTAATGATTGAAATATTCCCACGGTTAAAACCTTAGGTCTTATTACTTATATAATTTATAAGACAGTAAGAATAGCTAATCTGACTATCTGGCTACAAATATTTATACTCAAATTTTTTAAATTATCACACACTTTGTATGTCTCTTAATTTTATTGTATATTATTAAGAGACTACCTATTAAAAGTAGTTAATACGATTCTTAAAATCTTTTTGATGGAGATATTATGATAAAAATTCTTTTTACCAGCGCCGGTCGAAGAGTTGAACTTATGCAGGCATTTCACCGCGCAGCTGAAATGATAAACGAGAAAGTTATGATATATGGAGCTGACATGTCAGATTCTGCTCCAGCCCTGGCTTACTGTGATAAGACAGAGCTAGTATGCAGAATTTCTGATGATAATTACATTCCGCTTCTACTAGAAATATGTAAAAGAGAAGAAATCGATGCTCTTATACCAACTATAGATACAGATCTTCTTGTCCTTTCAGAGCACAAAGCTGACTTCGAAAAAATTGGTACAAAGCTTCTTGTAAGCGATCCTGAATTTATAAGAGCCTGCCGTGATAAGAGAAAAACTGCAGAGTTCTTTGTAAAATGCGGGCTTGATACACCTAATCCAACTGATAATGTCGACAATTACTCAGATGGTTACCCCTGTTTCATCAAGCCACTTGATGGAAGTTCAAGTATAAATGCATTCAGAGCAGATTCCGAAAAACAGCTTAGAGGTCTTGCCGCAAAAGTTCCTGACTATATTATTCAGCCCTTTGTTTCTGGTGAAGAATACACAATAGATATTTTCTGCGGATTTGATAATAAACCAATTTACATTACTCCAAGAAAACGTCTCGCAGTCAGAAGTGGTGAGGTTCTTAAAACTCAGATGCTTATGGACCTAAAAATGATTGAGGAATCAAAGCAGCTTCTTGAAAAGTTCAAGGCTGTTGGCGAAATCACAGTTCAGCTTATAAGAGGCCGTAAGGCCGAAGACACCGAAGATAGGGATTACTATATCGAAATTAATCCACGTTACGGCGGAGGTGCACCTCTTTCAATTAAGGCAGGCGCTGAATCTCCTCTTGCTGTATTAAAGCTTCTTCAGCAGGTCAAATTACAAAAAGCCTCTGATTCAAAGGATGTATCAGGAATTAATCCCGGTCTTCCATATGATGAAGTAGCAGAAACGAATATGGATACAGATAGCGTATATACCCGATTTGATCAAAGTATATGCGTTGATAATAAGCCTGTTGAAATTCATAATCTTATGGATCTTTTTGAAGAAAATGAAAACACAGGTAAAAAAATCCTTGCTGGAATTGATGGTCTAATCCTTGATCTGGATGATACTTTATATTCAGAAAAGCAATATGTCAGAAGCGGATATCACAAAATTGCCATATCAGGACTTATTGATGCACCATCAGAAGAAATTGAGGAGACCTTATGGAATGCCTTTTGCAATAAACAAAAGGCAATTGACGTAATGCTTACAAAATATGGAATCTCAGATCCATCTGTAAAAGAAAAGGTTATCCAGATATACAGATATCAGGAGCCTGAGATATCTCTTTATCCAGATGCCCAAAAGCTCTTATCAAAACTTTCTACAATGGATATTAAGCTAGGCCTTATAACTGATGGAAGATCTGAAGGACAGCGTGCAAAGATCAAAGCTCTTGATATTGAAAAATACTTTGATGAAATTATTGTCACTGATGAACTTGCTGGAAAATCCGGACATCCTGAGGACTTTAGAAAACCAAACTCTCTTGCATTTGAAATAATGCAGAGAAGACTTGGAATTTCCATGCATAATCTGATGTACGTTGGTGACAATGAAAATAAAGATCACAAAGCTCCTCTCACACTCGGTATGAAGGCTGTGTGGTTCAATAATGAAGATGCATTTAGAAAAATGACAAAAATTATGCCCGTTGGTTAAATACATTTTTTCCATAGAAAGATGAAATATAAAAATGAAAAAACATTTTATTTATGAACGTATCATAAAAAGACTTTTCGATATTATAATTTCAGGTCTTTTCCTTATTATATTCAGCTGGGTTTATCTTATCTTATATTTTTGTGTAAAAAATAAGCTTGGATCTCCTGTTTTGTTTAAACAGGACAGACCTGGTTATAAGGGAAAAATCTTTAAAATGTACAAATACCGTTCAATGACTGATGAACGCGATGAAAACGGAAACCTCATGCCCGATGAAGTCAGACTTACTCCTTTTGGAAAAAAGCTTAGAAGTACTTCTCTTGATGAGCTTCCTGAAATGCTCAATGTATTTAAAGGTGATATGTCGCTTATTGGTCCAAGACCGCTTCTAGTATCATATCTTCCTCTTTATAATGAGCGCCAAAGCCATCGTCATGATGTTCGTCCCGGAATCACAGGCTATGCTCAGGCTTACGGAAGAAACAGCATTACCTGGGAAGAAAAATTTGAAAAAGATGTTTACTATGTAGAAAACTGTTCTTTTCTACTTGATTTAAAAATATTATTTCATACTGTAAAGGTTGTAATTACTCATGAAGGCATTTCAAGTGCAACATCAGCTACAATGGAAGCTTTTACAGGTACTAAGGAAGATAAATAAATGTCAAAAATACTTATTTTAGCTAACAATTCAAGCGGATTATATATATTCAGAAATGAGCTTGTAGAAAGACTTTTAAAGGAAGGTCACGAAGTTCTCATCAGTATTCCTGATAATGAACATCGTAAAGAACTTGAAAATGAAGGCTGTCGCATAATAGAAACTCAGATGGAGAGGCGCGGAACCAACCCTTTAAAAGACATCAAACTAATTAAGTTCTATTCAAGGCTTCTCTCTGAAGAAAAACCGGATGTAGTCCTCACATATACAATTAAACCAAATGTTTATGGAGGATATGTTTGCAGAAAAAAGAAAATTCCTTACATATCAACTGTTACCGGTCTTGGAAGCTCTTTTGAATGGACAGGCCTTAAAAAGAAAATGATAGTTACAATGTATAAGCTTGGTCTTAAGGGCTGCAGTTGTGTATTTTTCCAGAATGCAGAAAATAAAAAGCTGTTTGCAGATCTTAATATTAAAGGAAAGGATGCCGCTCTTGTAAATGGCTCTGGTGTCAATCTTGAAAAACACCACTTTGAAGAATATCCAGGTCACAAAGATGACATTATAAGATTTCTTTATATAGGAAGAATTATGCATGAAAAGGGAATCGATGAATATCTTTATGCTGCCAGAGAGCTTCGAAAAGAGTATGGTGATAAAGTTTCTGTAAGTGTAATTGGATATAGCGATGAAGATTACGAGGATAAACTCAAAAAGGCGCAGGAAGGAAAATACCTCAAAGTAATTCCTTTTCAAAAAAATATTCATCCATATATAAAAGAGGCTGATGCGATAGTCCTTCCTTCTTATCATGAAGGCATGTCCAATGTTCTTATGGAATCAGCCGCAACAGGCAGACCTACTCTTGCTTCTAATATAAGTGGTTGTAAAGAAACTATTGATGATAATGTTTCCGGTCTATTATTTAATCCAAAAGATGAGAAATCTCTTCTTGATGCAATGAAAACCTTTTATAATTTATCCATGGAAGAACGCAGGAATATGGGAAAATGTGGCAGAGAAAAAATGGAACGTGAATTTGACAGAAACAAAATTGTTGATGCTTATGTTTCAAAAATCAATGGTTTAATTTAAAAGGAACCAATAATTGACGAATCTATATTTTATATAGATATCAATTATTGGTTCCTTTCTATTTATAGGAATTCAAAACTAATTTACATGTTTTACTCCAATATATATTCCTAATGATATTGATGCAAAAGCCGCTAAAAAGAATATAATTGTTTTATGTTTCCTGAAAAAAGAAAAATCATATTTTACCTTTTTTACTCCAAGAACAGCTGCCTCTTGCTCATCATCTATTTCATCAGAACTGTCTTCACCTGCTATTATAGTTATTGATTCTTCATCACTTCCAAAATCACGCATTATCTTCTCTGCAATAACCCGATCAGTGCTACTTTCCTCATCAACTATTTCAATATGTGTTGCATCTTCAATTTTAGTTATACTTATTATATTAGAAAAAATTGTAAAAGAAAAAATCAGTAAAAGTACAAACAGGCCAAATATAGCCACCCTGCCTCTCATTCTTACCTCCATATATAATCAAATTACACAAACCCTTAATGTAGTTAATATATCAAACCAACTATCATAAAAACCATCATATTTACTACTATTTTTGATAAAGTTACAAAAAACTGAAGTAAACCAGTTTTGGTTTTTTGGTTTTTTATATTATACATAATTACTTAGCATACAATCTTAACGTAACCATAAATTTTTATTAACAAACTCTAATCAATATTAATAATTTCTTATGTTTTTTATTATTGAAAAAAAAAGTATTTCTGATATATTTAATTAGAATTTAAGTAACTGTTTTATTATTTAATAAATTAGATATTTAGCAAACCCGAAGTGATTCGGCGACGCAAAGCTATAGGGACTCGTCAGAGTCAGCCAGTTGCATTATTTTTTGAGGTACTGCATATTGGCGCAGTATCTTTTTTTATTATATGAAAGGAGAATTTGATTTGGATATTAACTCTAAAAAAGTAACTTTTGAAGATGATATATTAGAGAATGATCGCAAGCAATATAAATATAACAATACTATTCTTCTTGCTTTTCATATAGCTTTTATTATTCCATATATGATACTCAGTCCTTCACATATGCTTATTGTTAATTTTTTTAGTATTTTTTATTATACTTTTGCATATTTCTTACTTGATAAAAACAAAAAGTATTTAATCATTTACTCATATGTGACTTTAACAGAAATGCTAATACATATTTGTTTTTGTGTAATGGTCTTTGGTTGGAGTGCCGGTTATCAATTTTGGATCATATCAATATTAATAACTTTCCTTTTTCCTTATATTACACCTGACAGAAGTAAAAAAGATCGTTATAGAATGACAAATTCTTTAGTTTTTTCTTCTGTAGCTATTTTCATAGCATTATACTTTATTGATTTATATGTTGATTTACCAATTACAGATTACCCGTCTACTCTGATAAGTCATATTATGTTCGTTATAAATGTATTGATTACTTTTACTGCCATAGCCAAGTTCACACTCATTTATACTTCACAAATGGAATATAAATATGTTGAGCTTCACAATCAGGCTGATTTTGACCAGCTAACCGGCCTTGGTAACAGATATTATATGAATGATATTCTTCAGGATGAGGAATTAAAATCCACTATTGAAGAAGGTTACTCTGTTGCAATTGTCGATATAGATCACTTTAAACAGATCAATGATACCTTTGGACATGATAATGGCGACATTGTTTTACGTGAAATAGCAGAAATTCTTTCTGTAGAAGCATCTGACAAAATTAAAGTTGGTAGATGGGGTGGCGAAGAATTTCTTATTATTGCAACTCATGAAGTAAAATACGATGATTTCCTTAAATGTTTGGAGAATCTTAGAGAACAGGTTTCTAAGCACCAGTTTAACCTTAATAACCAGGTTATTTATAAAACTGTTTCTATTGGAGCATCTCATTATAACAAATCTCTTAGTGTTCAGGATGTAATAAAGAATGCAGATAATAATCTCTATTCAGCTAAGGAATCTGGAAGAAATAATCTTGTAGCATAACTTATAATACATTTTATAAAGCAAAAGTGTGTAAATTAACGTTAATTTACACACTTTTTTAAATATATTATTTATTTTGCTCTAATTTTTATTTTCTAGATTTTTTTATCCCTATACTTTATCATTTAACCTGATCATTTATTTGAAATAGTATTGGCATTATCCTTAAGCCATTTTTCCCTGGCTTTATAATCCGGACAATACTTCTCCACCTCTGACCAGAATTCTCTGGAATGATCCATATGTTTCCTATGACATAATTCATGTATTACAACATAATCCCTTACCTCTTCGGGGCAAAGCATTAGTAAACAGTTGAAATTAAGATTCCCTTTACCAGAGCAGCTTCCCCATCTTGTTTTTTGATTTCTTATTGTAATTCTTCCATAGGTTACTCCAATAATAGATGCATATTTTCTTACCCTTGGTGGTAAATCAAACTTTGCATCATCTGCCAGCTTCTCAATTTCAGAAGCACTCAGTGTATTCTTCTGAGCCTTATTTGCAGCTCTTTTTCTCATTATTTCAAGATGGTCTTCAATCCACAAATATTTATCATTTATAAATTTTCTGATCTGAGCATCACTAAGCCTTTGAGGCGAACGAAGTATAACTTCTGCATTTGGTGTTATCTCAATAGCAATGCTTCTTCTATTACTTCTTATTACCTTTATGTTTATATTATTCTTTTTATTCTGTGTTCTATCCATAATTTTATTTTGTAAATACCATAAGCATAACTACGGCAAAGCCTATTACAAAAGCTAATGCTCCCTTATCATTGTCTTTTCCTGCTGACATAAGAGGTATCTCTTCTACTGTTGTAAATATCATAGCTCCACCGGCGATTGCCATAATATATGGGAGCATTTCCGGAAACAGCACAATTATTATGAGAACAAATACACCTATAAGTGGAACAGGTATTCCTGATATTACTCCCATAAAAAAGGCTTTTCCTACTCCTGTTCCCTTCTTCATAGCCGGAAATGATACAAATAATGCTTCAGGAAAGTTCTGTACAGCAATCGCTATCGCAAGTGCAAGTGCTGTAGTAACATGTATCCAGTCTGTCTTTAAAAAATGTCCTGCATATATTGCACCAAGTGCAATTCCTTCCGGTACGTGATGAATTATCTCTGCCAGCATTACTTTTGTCTCAAGCTTAAGCTGACTTTCCGGTCCCTCTGTTATTTCTACAAATGCATGCGTATGAGGTACCAAAACATCAAGAAGATACTGTATTCCTACACCAACTAAAAAACATATAAATACCGGAACAATTGCTTTAAACTGGCCATCATTT
>JAILEJ010000096.1 GCA_024688095.1 Butyrivibrio sp. | reverse complement strand
TTTGCAAAAAGTAATAAAAACTGCACTTTGGAAATCGGTTTTTATTCAAAGGATGGCGAATGCTTTGGAGAAAGCTCTGTATCCCTTGAGGCAGGCAGTGATTATAAGAAGTATGACTGCGTAATATCATCAGGTGCTACAAGGGATAATGTTGTACTCCGGATCAAATCTTATATTGAATCTAATATAATCATAGGCTTTACTTCACTTATGCCACAGAAAACTTTTAAGGGACATGGTCTTAGAGAGGATTTGGTGGTTGCATTAAAAAATACAAACAGTAAATTCATCAGATTTCCGGGTGGATGTGTTGTAGAGGGACTAAATGAAGAGAATGCTCTTATTTTTTCCAGAACAATCGGACCTGTATGGGAGAGGCCTTCCTGCTATCTGATGTGGCACTACAGGACAACTAATGGACTTGGATATCATGAATATCTGCAGCTTTGCGAAGATCTTGAAATGGATGCCATGTATGTATGTAACTGTGGTATGAGCTGCCAGGCAAGGCATGGACATGGCTTTGATGATGAAATCACATCAGTTTATCTACAGGAAGCGCTTAATGCAATTGAGTATGCACTTGGAGATGAAAGTACAAAGTATGGACAGATGAGAGCTTTAAATGGACATCCGGAGCCATTTCCTCTTGCATATTTAGAAATAGGAAATGAAAACTTCGGACCTGAATATAGTGAAAGATACAAGATGTTTTATAAAGTTATTCATGAGAAATATCCTGCTCTTAAACTTATAGCTAATTCACATGTAGAACGTGAGGGACTTGATGCACAAATAGTTGATGAGCACTATTATAATACGCCTGAATACTTTATAGAGAATAAGCATCTCTTTGATGAATATGACAGGAAGGGTCCGGAAATATTCATAGGAGAATATGCAGTTAACGGTGGAAATACTATCGCATCTCTTGAATGCGCGCTTGCAGAAGCGGTATTTCTGACAGGTGTTGAAAAGAATCAGGACATAGTAAAATTGAGTGCCTATGCACCTCTTTTCCAGAATTCTGATTATACTGCATGGCTTCCAAATCTTATTGTCTTTGATCAGTCCAGGGTATATGGAATACCAAGTTATCATGCAATATCGCTTATGGGCAGGTATAGGGGAAATAAAGTTGTAGCCTCAGAGGCTATTGGCGACTCGGTTCCTCCTAAATATTTTGGTATACCTGGAATAATGTGCGAAAAAGAGGGATTGTATTTTAAAAATCCTATGATAAATGGAAAAATTGTAGATGTTTCCAAAGAAATATATGGGGAAGCTGTAAATGAAGACGGCATTTATAAACTGATAAATGGTAATGCAAGGCACCGATTTACAGGAAAAAATGAAGAGTGGAATCTTGAATTTGAGAAATTTATAGGCGCTGGTCCTGAAGTGGATAATCCTGTTTTATGGGCTGCATTTGGAGATGAAGATTTAGAAGAGCTCACTTATGAAATTGACCTTAAAATTGATAAGGATAATCCTGTTACACTTTCTATATGGAATTATTATCCAAATACAGATGTTGGTTGTAATGAACCACGAGATGATGGATGGAATCTAAGATCAGTCAGAAATCAGATATGGAAACTTGAAAACGGCAGGAGTATGCTTCGTGCACCAAGATTTTTTGACCCGCCTCTAAAGGATGATGAGGTAAAAGATATATCAATTGATTATGATTCATTTAATCATTTCAAGATAGTTGCAAAACCTGGAAAATACAGTTGCTATTTAAATGATTGTCTTATCCAGGAAAAAGTATTACCACTTCTTCCTCTTATCAGTGAAGTTACTACTGTTGATGATGAGCATGTTTATGTTAAACTTGTAAATGTTGGCGGTGGGGAAAATGAAGTCAGCATAAATTTAGATTGCGAGGTGGAGGAGAATTATAGCATTGCCTATATAAAGGGCAGACCTGAAGATGTTAACAGTTTTGAAAATCCTGAAAAGATTTCTGTTAAAACAGAAAACAGAACAGGGGCTGACAGATCATTTAAGGTGATGATACCGGCAAACAGTATCAATGTAATAATTCTCAAATTACAAAAATAACGGATGAAAAGTTTGTGGGTAAAAGATAAAGAATTTTATAGAAGTATTATAAGAATCGGTACACCAATTGTACTTCAGGGTATGATAACAATTGGTGTAAATATGGCCGACACAATAATGCTTGGAAAAATGGGGGAGGTCCAGCTTGCTGGATCTTCCCTTGCAAATGAATTTATAAATATTTTTATGATCATGTGCATGGGAATGGGATATGGTGCAGCTGTTCTTACTGCCAGATATTGGGGAAGTAAGGATATTCTTCAATTGAAAAAGACCATGACCATTATGCTTAGAATATGTCTTTCTATTTCAAGTATATTTACGCTTTTAGCATTTTTTATTCCCAGGATAATTATGGGATTTTTTTCCAATGAGACATCGATAATAGACAGTGGTGTGCTGTATTTTCAGATAAGTGCGTTCACATTCGTTCCGATGGGAATCTCGCTTACCCTGACGGCGGTACTAAGATCAGT
>JAILEJ010000074.1 GCA_024688095.1 Butyrivibrio sp. | reverse complement strand
CGACATTGAGGATGTGTCAAAAACTCTCGATGATAAAAAGATAGAAGATGGAACTCTTCTTGAAGAAATACTAAAAACTATTGATGATTATGCTGTAGAAAATGATCTTACAGATGGAGAAAGCGTTGTTTACAGAGATTTGTTTGACACTAAAATAATGGGCATTCTTACTCCAAGACCAAGTCAGGTAATAAAGGAATTTAACAGCCTTTATGAAATGGATAGCGTAAAGGCAACTGACTACTATTATAATCTTTCAAGAAATACTGATTATATAAGAAAATACAGAATTTCAAAGGATCTTAAGTGGGTAACATCAACAGAATATGGGGATCTTGATATAACAATCAATCTTTCAAAACCTGAAAAAGATCCTAAGGCAATTGCTGCTGCTAAAAATGCAAAGCAGAGTGGATATCCAAAGTGCCAGCTTTGTATGGAGAATGAAGGTTATGCGGGAAGAGTAGATCATCCGGCAAGGGAAAATCATAGAATAATTCCTGTTACTATCCAAAATTCAAAATGGGGATTTCAATATTCCCCTTATGTTTATTACAATGAACATTGCATAGTGTTTAATTCACAGCATATTCCGATGAAGATTGAGCATAACACTTTCTGTAAACTTTTTGACTTTGTAAAACAGTTCCCTCATTATTTTGTTGGATCAAATGCTGACCTACCAATAGTTGGTGGCTCCATACTTAGTCACGATCACTTCCAGGGTGGACATTATACATTTGCTATGGCAAAGGCTCCTGTAGAAAGAACCTTTAAAGTAAATGGATTTGATGATGTGGAAAGCGGAATAGTTAAATGGCCTATGTCAGTTATCAGATTATCAGGAACAAATACTGACAGAATCATTGAACTTGCTGATAAGATTTTAAATGCATGGCGAGAATATACAGATGAAGATGCATTTGTATATGCTTATACAGATGGAACACCACATAATACAATTACTCCAATTGCAAGGATGAGAGATGGAAAATACGAACTGGATCTTGTTCTTAGAAACAATAATACAACAGATGAGCATCCGCTTGGTGTATATCATCCTCACAAGGAACTTCATCATATAAAGAAAGAAAATATTGGACTTATTGAAGTAATGGGTCTGGCTGTTTTGCCTGCAAGATTAAAAAATGAGATTGCTCAGCTAAAAGATGCTATAATAAGTGGAAAAGATATACGTAGTAACCCTGAAATAGAAAAGCATGCTGACTGGGTAGATGCATTTAAAAAGAACTATGATCATATTGGAGAAGACAATATAGATGAAGTAATACAGACTGAAATTGGTAAGGTATTCATGCTTGTTCTTGAAGATGCAGGTGTATATAAGAGAACACCCGAAGGACAGAAGGCTTTCGACAGATTTGTGAGTTCTTTATAATGATTAGAAAAACACCTAAATTAGAAAAAAGAGTAAAAGAAGTTTTAGAAAGACTGGATAAGGAATACGGCACTGGCGTCAGATGTTATCTGACGCATGACAGTGCATGGCAGCTTTTGATAGCTACCATATTAAGTGCACAGTGTACTGATGCACGTGTTAATATGGTAACTCCAGGGCTGTTTGAAAAGTATCCCTCTATCCAGTCTTTTGCTGAATGTGATGTAAAAGAGCTGGAAAAAGATATTCATTCCATAGGTTTTTATCATAATAAGGCAAAAAATATAAAAGCATGTTGTCAAAAGCTCATGCTTGATTTTGGCGGAGAAGTGCCATCTGATATAGATGAACTTGTAAGTCTTCCAGGAGTTGGAAGAAAAACAGCCAATGTAATAAGAGGAAATATTTTTGAAATACCAAGTATCGTAGTTGATACTCATGTAAACAGAATATCCAATAGACTTAAATTTACAGATTCCAAGGATCCGGTTCAGATAGAAAAGGATCTTATGAAGATTCTTCCAGAGGAAAACTGGATAAGATACAATATCCAGATAATCAAGCTTGGAAGGAGCATATGTAAAGCTCCTACACCTAAGTGCGAAGAATGCTATTTAAAAGATATATGTCCGTCCTTCAGGATATAGATTTAAGCTGATCCAGGTAGGAGA